>CACYBV010000364.1 GCA_902772745.1 uncultured Eubacteriales bacterium | reverse complement strand
TCGGCTGCGCTGACTCACATTTACATCTCAGCTGAAGTATGCTATGATAATTCGGTAAACGACAGAAAGAGGTGCAGAGCGATGCAGCTTAAGATCGCGCTTTGTGATGACAGTGAAGAAGACCGCCGGTATATCGGAAAACTTGTCAGAAACTGGGCGGAAATGTCCGGGGAGAACGCCCTGATCCAGAACTTTCCCTCCGCGGAAGCCTTCCTGTTTCATTATGAGGAGGAGAAGGATTTTGCGGTCCTCCTTCTTGACATCGAAATGGGACAGATGGACGGCGTCAGCCTTGCGAGAAGGATCCGCCGCGAGAACCCGGCAGTTCAGATCGTTTTTATCAGCGGATATTCCGACTATATCGCGGAAGGTTATGAAGTGGAGGCACTGCATTACCTGCTGAAACCGGTCAGGGAGGAAAAACTTTCGGAAGTTTTAGACCGTGCTGTCAGGAAATTTCGGACAAACGAGCGGATGATTGCGCTTGAGTATGCGGGAGAGGTGAATCTGGTTCCGCTTCGGTCGATCCAGTACGTGGATGTGTACCGCAATTACAGCACTGTGCATACGAAAAACGGTTCGTATACCGTCAAAAAACCGCTGGGGGAATTCGAAGAGGAGCTTGCGGATACGAGGTTCTTCCGGGTTTCGCGCTCGCTTCTTTTGAACCTTTCGGAAGTCAGCCGGGTGAGCCGTGACAGGATCCTGCTTCGGGACGGAACGGAGCTCGATCTTCCGCGCGGGAAATATGATGAACTGAACAGGGAGCTGATCAAAAGACTATGAAAAAAGCGGGTTTTCTTCGAAGGAGTGCGGATAAAAAGCTGGAACGCTGCCAGCGGGAGCTGATTCAGACCCATTTTCAGGAAGTGGATACGATGTACCACCAGATGCGCGGCTGGCGCCATGACTTCCGGAGCCATATCCAGACGATGAAGGTTTATGCGGCGGAAGGGGATCTTGAGGCGATCCGGCGGTATCTGGATGCACTGGATACGGATCTTGCGACCGTCGAACCGGTTGTCAAGACCGGAAATGCAATGACGGACGCGATCCTCAACAGCAAAATATCCCTCGCCCGGAGCAGGGGGATTCAGGTGCAGGCGGATGCGCAGATTCCCTACAAACTGAAAATCTCCGAGGTGGACCTGTGCGTGATCCTCGGTAATCTTTTCGACAACGCAATCGACGCTTCCATGGAACTGCCGGAAGAAAAACGCCTGATCCGCGTCTATATGGACATGAAGGGGACTCAGCTGTATATTCATTTTACAAATTTTACGGCAGGCGGGAAACTTCAAAAAAGCGGCGGGCGGTTTGCCTCATCAAAAGGCAGCGGCCGGGGCTACGGGCTTATCCGGATTGACCGGATCGTCGCGGAAAACGGCGGCTACCTCTCCCGAAACTCCGAGGAAGGCGCTTTCACGACCGAAGTTCTCCTGCCGCAGGCGTAACGGCTGTACATGTCGGCGGGATTTCATGCTCCGGCATTTTGGACGATTCATCCCCTAAAAAGCGCATTTCGTCCCTGAAAACCGCACAGAACGGAAATCCGTGCTACACTTCCTCCATCGAGAAAGGAGGCGGTTTGTTTGAAAAAGGAAAAACCGAGATACAATCTGCTGCAGAATACCGTCTGGATGCTCCGGCTCTCGAAGGAAGAGCGGGAGCTTAAGGTACCGCTGACGGCGGCGGGACTTTCGGTGACGGCGGTATGGCAGCAGACAGCAGGGATGCTTTTTATACCGGCGGTAATCCGGGTGCTGGAGAAGCAGGGGAGCATCGGGGAGCTTCTGGCCACGATCGCGCTGTTTACCGCAGCGATGATGGTGCCGGCGGCGCTGAACCGCTACCTTGACGCGAATCAGCTGTTTCCGCGCATCTCGGTCCGCGTGGGCATCACGGCGCGTGCGAACCGGAAATGCGCGGACACTTCATTTCCCAATCTCATGGACGAGCGTTTTCTGAAACTGAAGGAGCATACGATTGCTCAGACGAATTCCAACAGCAGCTCGACAGAGGCTGTCTGGAACAATCTGGAGCTTTTTTTGCGGAATCTGCTCGGTTTTATTGTTTATCTTATCCTGATGGAACGTCTGCCTTTCTGGATCCCGATCCTTCTTACGGCGCTGTCCCTTGCGGTGTTTTTCTGCGGCAGCCGGCTGTCGCGGTACCGCTACAAAAACCGGGACGTGCTGATGAAAGAAGAGAAGAAGGTCTTCTACCTGATGGAATACGGAGACATTGTAATGCCGCGTATGATGAAAGACATCCGGATCTTCGGCCTGAAACCCTGGATTATGGAGCTTACGGAAAAAACGCTTCAGAGCATTTATGATTTTCACCGCAGGGCTTCCGCACGGGAACTTCTTTCGGGCGTGCTGGACCTTTTGCTGACTTTCCTGAGAAACGGCCTCGCCTATGCGTATCTGATTCACCAGGTGCTCGCAGGAAAGATGGATATCGCGGCATTTCTTCTTCTTTTCACGGCAATCGACGGCTTTGCCGCCTTTGTCAGCGGCATTGCGGAAAACCTGATCACGCTGAACCGGCACAGTCTGAACCTGTCGCAGGTGCGGGAGTTTCTGGAGTTTCCGGAGCCGTTCTCATTTGAAGACGGAGAGGAGGTTCCGAAGGCATCCGAATACACGATTGAGCTTTCGCATGTTTCCTACCGTTACCCCGGTGCCGGTCAGGATGTACTTCACGATATATCGCTGCGTCTTCAGCCGGGCGAAAAACTTGCGGTCGTGGGCTTAAACGGCGCCGGCAAAACGACGCTCGTGAAGCTTCTTGCGGGCTTTCTGGATCCGACGGAGGGTTCGGTTCTTCTGAACGGAACCGACATCCGGAGATACAACCGCAGAGAATACTACGAACTTTTTTCCGCGGTATTTCAGGAATTCAACATCCTGGGGCTTTCGATTGCTGAAAATATCGCACAGACGACAGGGCCGATTTACCGGGAGAAGCTTCTTCGGTGCATTTCCGAAGCGGGTCTTTCAGCAAAAATCAGTTCGCTGCCCGAAAAGGAGAAAAGCTTCCTGAACCGGACCGTCTATCCGGATGCCGCGGAGTTTTCAGGCGGCGAGACGCAGCGTCTGATTCTCGCGCGGGCACTTTATAAAGATGCGCCTTTTGTATTTCTGGATGAGCCGACAGCGGCTCTCGACCCGCTTGCGGAAGAAGACATTTACCGGAAATACGGTGAATTTACCCGCGGGAAGTCTTCGCTTTTCATTTCGCACCGGCTCGCTTCGACCCGTTTCTGTGACCGGATTCTTTTGATTTCGGACGGAAAGATTGCGGAGGAGGGCACGCACGAAGAACTTCTTCAAAAGGGCGGGATTTATGCGGAGCTCTTTTTAGTTCAGGCAAAATACTACCAGGAAGATGCGGCAGAAGGAGGTGATCCCGATGTCCGATAAAGAGAAGAAAGTCAGCCTTCGGGAAACCGTTTCCCTGTACCTCCGGATGCTGCGGCTGATGTTAAAAAAATCCCGGAAAATGGTGCTTTCCGTCATCTTTTCGACGCTCTTCGATGCCGGCTTTGTCTACGTCCCGATCTGGCTTTCGGCGCGGATCATTTCTGCGCTTTCAGATCATGCGCCGGTTCCGGAAATCCGTTTCCTCGTGATCCTGACGCTTTCTGTGACGGCAGCGGGGACTTTTGCCGGCATCGCGCTCCGGCGCCTTAAGCGTGTTTACTATGACGAAGGCACTTATCTCGAAACGATCCGGATCTGGCAGGAAAAGCTTCTGTCGGCGGATTTTTCCGTCGCCGATGATCCGAAGACGCAGGCGCTTCTCTCGGAGCTTCGCCAGTACACAAACGGCGGCGGTTACGGCTTTATCCGTTCATTGGAAAGCTTTGTCAAAATGCTCCGCGCCTTTGTGACGATGCTCGGCGGTATTGTCCTGACGGTTTCTCTTTTCCGCTCCAGGGTACCGGAAGGATCAGCGCTTCGTTTTCTGAACCATCCGCTGTCTGCACTCTCAGTGATCCTTCTTTTTGCCGCGTTTGCAGTCGTATCCCAGACTATCACGGGCTGGGCGGAAAAATACTGGTACGAGAATGCGGACGAGCATTCGGCCGCCAACCGGCTTTTCGGGCATTTCCTGTACCTTGGAATCTCGAGTCCTGCTGAGGCGGATCTGCGGCTCTATAAGCAGATTGCTTTTTCAAACCGCTTCGCCTCGGATAAGACCTCAACCTTCTGCTCGCAGGGACCTTTTGCGATGAAGGCGCGCGGCAGAGTCGGGATTTCTCTTGCGGCGGCCGCGGCTCTTTCGGTACTTCTTTCGGGGCTGATTGCGGCATATGTCGGACTGAAGGCACTCGGCGGCGCTTTCGGCATCGGTCTTGTCACGCAGTATGCCGCAGCCGCGGTAAAGCTTTTTTCGGGACTCGCGGAAGGCGGGGGCATCATCGGCGAATCGCGCGCCAACGCCTGGTTCCTGAAGAAAAACTTCGAGTTCCTGGATCTTCCGAACCCGATGTACCAGGGATCGCTCACGATTGAGAAGCGCCGGGACCGCAATTACGAGATTGAATTCCGGAATGTTTCCTTCCGGTACCCGGGAAGCGATGCTTATGCGCTTCGAAACGTGAATTTCAGTTTCCGGATCGGAAAGCGGCTCGCGATTGTCGGTGAAAACGGTTCCGGGAAAACGACTTTCATCAAGCTTCTCGCGCGGCTTTATGATCCGACGGAAGGCGAGATCCTCCTGAACGGCATCGACATCCGCAAATACGATTACCGCGAGTATCTTTCCGTATTCTCGGTCGTGTTCCAGGATTTCTGCCTGCCTGCGTTCCGGCTTGGGGAAACTGTCGGATCCGGAAGCGGTTATGACCGGAAACGTGTACTTGACGCACTCAAAAAAGCGGGCTTTTCGGAGCGGCTTTCGGAGCTTCCCAACGGACTCGACACCTTTATCACGAAGGAGTACGATGCTTCCGGGGTGGAGTTTTCGGGCGGCGAGTCGCAGAAGATCGCGATCGCACGCTCCGTTTACCGGGACGCACCGTTCATGATCCTCGACGAACCGACCGCGGCTTTAGATCCGAAGGCGGAAGCGGAGGTGTACTCGAAATTTGACGACATCGCCGGCGACCGGACGACCGTGTTTATCAGCCATCGCTTAAGCTCCTGCCGTTTCTGTGATGAGATCGCTGTCTTCTCGGATGGGAAGGTTGTGCAGCAGGGGCCGCATGAAGCGCTTCTTCGGGATACGGAAGGTCCGTATGCGAAACTCTGGAACGCCCAGGCACAGTGGTATGTGTAGGCCGGTTTTGGTTTCTTTTGCGGCTAAATAATTTCTGATGCTCTATACAAAAGCAGAATCCCGTGCTATATTTGATATCAGCGATGTTATCAGATTTGGCGCGGGATATTTCGCATGGAACAGGAGGTGCCGCAGCCGATGCCGCTGATGAACCGAAAGAGAAGGGAGAAAGATGGATCCGTTTGTCAATGAAAAAGATTTTGAACTGATTGCACAGGATCGGTACACCTTTGCCGTCCTCTGCAGGATTCTTCAGGGCAGCTGCGAATGGATCCGCTCGGACCACGGCAGTCTGATCCTGTGTCATTCCGAAATGCCGTATCCGGTCTGGGCCTGGACGCCGGACGGCTGCGGAGAAGACACGATGGAAACCGCATGGAACCTGGCTCATAAGGAGCGCCCGCTGCAGGAAGGCTATCACTATAACATGAAGTATGATCTCGCGGAATACTTTATCCGGCGGGGCAGGGATTCCGGACTGAATATCCGTATTTATCAGCAGCTGTTTGCATATGACTGTCCTTCTCCCGCGGCACCGGATCAGCCGACGGACGGAAACCTGTATTGCTGTACGGAAAAGGACCTTGAGGAAGCGGTGGAGATTCTTTCGGATTTTTACCGGGAAAGCGGACTCACAGCGCCTCCCCGCAGTAAATGCATCGAAAAAGCAAAGCAGACGATTTCAGAACAGGCGCTCCATTTCTGGAAAACAGGCGATGGCCGGACTGCGTCCTGCTGTTATTATCAGTGCACTCAGGAACTTGCCAGCATCAACAGCGTGTATACAAAGCCGGAATACCGCAGGAGACATTATGCGCAGCATATGGTCTTTTTGGTGACGAAAAAAGTGAAGGAGTCGGGATACACGCCAATGCTTTATACGGACGCCAATTACCCGGCCTCAAACGCATGCTACGAAAAGATCGGATATATACTGCGCGGAAAACTGTGTACGATCGCAGCTGTTCAATGAAAGCAGCTCAAAAAAACGCAGATTGTTGGTCCAAAATCATAAATAACTTTTCTGCGCCGGACATCTGTTGGACAGAGGATGGTATGATCCTTTCATCAAATGGCAGGAGAGACGGAATCGATATCAAACACCTATACCGGGCACGGCTTTTCAGTTCTGTATAATGAACTGCAAGATGAGATGCTGGACACTCCGGAAAATTCATCGGGGTCCGGGGCAGACAGGGAAGGAAAAACAATGCCTGGATCCGCTCGAGGATGGCTGCGGCGGAGAGCGTGAAGGCGGATGATCCGGCATTGGATATCAGGTTTGAACTTTCGAAGGCGAAAGAGCCGGAACCGGTGAAGGGAAAATAACAAAGATATCCGGTGATACATTTTCTCTAAGAATTGGAAACAGAACGGAAGAAGGGCGGAACCATGAATATCCTGATGAAATTTCTGAGCAAGGAACCGGTGGAGAACCTCGTGAGCGCGATTCACTGGCAGTTTGACAAGGTGATTTTCTTCGGCTATGAGGATTATCTCGAGCTTCGGAAGAAAGATACCGAGCACTTTCTCACAAAATACTGCAAAGTCCGGCGGGTGGAGTTTCATAAGGTCAGCCGCACCAATCTCGAAGGCATTCTCAAGAAAATCCGCGAGGAAGCGGCGGTGGAGCGTATCAGCGACAACCGGATTTTTCTGGATCTGACAGGCGGAAAAGGGCAGGTGCTCGCGGCGTTCGGGATGCTGGAGCGGGAGCTTTCGCTGCCGATGCACCTGTACTGGATCAGCGAAGACCGGCTTATCGAGTACTGCAGCGACGAAACAAGGCGGATGTCCGCGCTTGTTCCGCCGCAGACCGTGGAAATCGACCTCGACCGCTATATCGAGATGCGCGGTGGAATCATCAACTACCGGATGCACAAGGAAATCAAGGAGATCGACGATGAGGAGACGGACCGGGTCGTCCGGGCGATCTGGAGGCTCTTTGAAAAGTACGAAGAGGGCTGGTCGATGATTTCGGGCCTCTTCCAGAAAACCCTGAGGACGGAAAGTCTGGACGTTTTCTTAAGTGAAGAGGAGGTGCAGGGACTTCTCAAACGTTCCCGCTCCCTTCCCAAGGAGCGGTTTCTGGAGTTTCTGCGGGACGGCGAAGAGGCCGAACTCTTCTATGACCTGGAGACGCCGCGCGGCGGGATCGGCTTCCGCTTCCGTTCCTTTACGGTTCGGAACATCCTGATTGATGCGGGAAGCATCCTCGAACTGCATACCTATGAGGTGCTTCGGGCGGGAACGCCGCACTGCAAGGTCGGTGTGCATCTCGACTGGGACGGCGTGATCCATTCGCGTTCCGGCCGGGATGTGATTAATGAAATCGACGTTCTTGCGCTTCACGGGCTGATCCCGACTTTCGTTTCCTGCAAGATCGGCGTGGCGGACAAAAACGCGCTGTACGAGCTTTCGACCGTAGCGGCGCGTTTCGGCGGAAAATATACGAAAATGATGCTGGTTACGGGGAAGGGCATGTCGGAAACAGATCTGCTGCGCGCGACGGAAATGGAGATCCGCGTCATGAACCGGGATATGGAGCCGCTGAATCCGGAAACAGAGGACTGAGCGTTTCTCTGACCCGGAACATCCGGCTGTAATACTCCGTATAAAAATCTTCTGTGTCAAAGTCCGGCCCCGGCGCCTCGGCGCTGTGGTACGGCGCAAGGAAAAACATTTTCAGAATATAGCTTGTGACAGAACTCCTGCTCTCATCCGTCAAGAGCGGGAGTTTTTTTTCCATCAGTTTCAGGAAGCGATGCCAGCTCATGACATAATCATGGTATCCCTCCGCATCCTTTTCGTCCAGCCAGTCGCGGATCCGGAGCTTGTAGCGGTCATGTTTGCGGCACTCTAAAGTCTGCAGAAAGTAGCGGTAATCGTCGTTCTCGTAATATCTTCCGAGCGGGAAGAGCCGGCAGATGCCGGGCCGCAGCGGGTGGATGCTGCAGCGGCCGTTCCGGTCGAGAAAACAGCAGGCGTTCCTCGCATCCATTTTCATCTTGGGGAGCAGCATTTCATCGACCATGACAAGCTCCAGTTCGCGCTCAATCAGGCTCATGAAGTCTTTCCCGGCCGCTTTCATAATCCGCGCGACATCCAAAGGGTCCAGCATCAGTCCTTCCGTGTCGTGGCAGCAGGAAGAACAGCCCGCGCAGTCAGAACAGCCGAGCCGGCACAGATCATCGATTTCATAAAGTTTTCCGTCGGAAATTTCCGAGAGGTCCATCTGTCGTTTCATGGGTGTATCATAACATAAGGAGATTCGGGTGTAAAGAGGAGGCTTTAAACAGGGATGAAAGAAAAACGCCGGGTTTCACCAGTGCATTTGAGAGTTTTTGGTTGAAAATACGGCTGAGAATGAGTATAATAATGTTCATCAGGTGTTTATGCACCAGAATCAATCATAATCGGCGGTTTCGCGATAGGAGAACAAAGATGCCACAGATAGTAAATGTGTTTTTGATCCTTATTTTTGGAGGGGGCGGAGTTACGGGGGTTATCTCCGGCATATTGTTGAGTTTCGGACTGTGGGGCATATTCAAAAAATGCGGCGTGAAGCCCTGGCATGCCCTGATTCCCTGCATGAAGTATTATGATATGGCTTTGTGCGCTGCACGGGAGCCGGAGGGCCGGGTGCTCTTCACTGCGAATGCGCTCACGATGCTCGGAAATATTTCCAGTTATTTTATACCGGAAAGCAGCCGTTTATCGGTGCTGAGCATGGCGGTTGAAACGATTGGTTATATTATCTACCTGATCTTCCTGCTTCGTGTGCTTGCCGCGCTTATCAAGACGTTTGATGTCAGGAAGCGCTGGCTGATTCTTGCGTTTCCATTAACCGGCATTTTTACCGTGATCTTTGGATGGAATAAAAAATACCAGCCAAAGTGGAAGGTGACGGATTATCAGGAACAGGCGGCATCACTGTCCGGCGCCAACGCCAAAGTAATGGATAAAGGCCTGACCGTAAATATCGAAGACCGGAGCGTTACCGAGTTCTTTAAGAAAAAGTACCTGCTTCGCGACATCCATATGTATATCCGCCCGGGCAGCATGGTGCTGCTTCTCGGGGGATCCGGTGCGGGCAAGACCACCTATCTGAATGCCGTCAACGGATATGAGCGCGCAAATGCAAAAATCGTACTCAACAATAAAAACGTTTATGAGAATTACAGGAAAATGCAGTATGATATCGGATTTGTTCCCCAGCAGGATCTGATGCGGGGAGCGGATACGGTTCAGGCGACGCTGACGGACGCAGCGCTTCTGAGACTGCCGATGGATTTTCCTGCCGCCTTAAGAAAAGAACGGGTCACGGAAGTCATGAAGATATTCGGCCTGGAACCGGTCGCCGGCAGTATGGTTTCGAAACTCTCCGGCGGACAGCGAAAGCGCCTTTCAATCGCGATGGAGTTTATCTCGAATCCTTCCCTGTTCATACTGGACGAGCCGGATTCCGGCCTGGACGGCGTCATGGCACGGGAGCTTTTCGAGCAGCTTCGGAAAATCGCCGATCAGGGCAAGATCATCATCGTGATCACCCACACCCCGGACCGTGTAATCGACCTTTTCGACGATGTGATCGTGCTTGCCAAAGACGCGAACCGCACGGGGCGGCTGGCATTTTACGGAAGCATCGACGAAGCCAGAACATTTTTCGGAAAACAGCGGATGGAAGAAATCGTCATGACGATCAACCGGAAGGAAGAGGGCGGCGAAGGCCGGGCGGACGAATTTATAGAAAAGTATACGGAGGTGCAGAATGCCTGAACAAATGGAACAGTCTGTTGAAGTGAGCGGGATCGGACGCCACCGCGGAAGAATCGCCCAGATCCGTATCTATCTCGTAAAGTTTTTCAGGATGTTCATTTATCAGAACGACTGGAAAGTACTGCCGATGGCGGCTGCAATCGGCGTGATCGTGGCCATGGTCACAAGAACCAATATGTTTGTTACGATGGAAGGAACCCTGGTAGGCTCATTTGCCATAACGCTGGCATGTGTCTGGAACGGCTGTTTCAATTCCATCCAGGTGGTCTGCCGGGAACGCGGGATTATCAAGAGAGAGCATCGTTCCGGCATGCATATTTCCTCGTATATGACGGCTCATGTGATCTATCAGGCCTTCCTCTGCTTTCTGCAGACCGTGCTGCTGATGTTCGTGTGCGTAAAAGCCGGCGTCAAGTTCCCTGAAAAAGGTTTTATCACCAACTGGATTTATCTGGACTTCGGCATCTCTGTTTTCCTGGTCACCTTTGCCTCGGACATGATGGGCCTTTTCGTTTCCTGCATCGCCAGGACGACGACGGCTGCCATGACGATTATGCCGCTTCTCCTGGTGTTCCAGCTGATCTTCTCGGGCGGCATGCTTGCCCTTCCACAGTGGACTTTATCTGTTTCGGGAGCGACGATTTCCCGTTACGGAATCCGAAGCATGGCTTCGCTGGGAGACTTCAACGAACTGCCGGCGGTCTCAGGCTGGAATACACTCAGCAAAATGAGAAACGCCGAAATCGACCATACCTTGACGGTGGATGATGTTGTGAAAGTGCTTGAGAATGATACGGTCCGAAGCCGCCTCAGTGAAATAAAAACAAAGGACGGGCTGACGATGGACCAGGTGGCGGATTCCATTCTGGAAACCGGTATGCTCCAGCAGTTTGAAGGAGGCGAGTATGACCTTCATATCAGGCTGGGAGATGTTTTAGATGCCATCGGTGAGGACCGCGTGAAAAGCTATGTGACCGAGGCATCAAGGATTACAGGCCATAATGCCGCCTATGAGCATACGGCCGAAAACATCACCCGATGTTGGCTGATCCTGATTGCTTTTGCCGTGGGATTTGTGACGCTGGCGACGATCTCACTGGAGTTTATAGATAAGGATAAACGTTAGTACAGCATTTCTGATGCATTCCCGTCTGAAACGCGCTGCCGCGGCATTAAAGCCCGTACAGCGCGTTTCAGGCGTCTTCAGGCGCAAACGTATATCCGGAGATGCCAAAGCAAAAATCTGTAAATTACTGCAGCCCGTTCTGCCTGTTCTTTGAGAAGAAATCCTTGCAAGTTTTTCTTTACTGTGCTAAGATTTCGATAAAAGATAAGGCACGCCGGGACGAATAGGGCGGCCGAAATATACGAAGGGAGAGACCTGAAATGTTTTTCAACAAACCTGAAGAAGTCATCGCCATGACCCCGCTGTGGGAAGGCGAAAGAATGGAAGACGGCAGACCGAAGGTTCCGGCGTCGGTACTGGAACGGATGCGCCGCCTGACCCTCGAGGAAGTATGGGGACTCGCCTGGTCGCAGGGCTATGAATTCCAGACAGAAGCCCACCTTCTGACCACCCATCCGACGGATACCGGCCATCGGCTCGTCGGCAGGGCGCTGACCTGCGTCTGCGTGCCCTTCCGCCAGGACCTGCACGATGTCGCAACCGCGGAATCCAGAGAATTCGGCTTTAAGGGCGGCTATAACAAATCTGCTGTGGACCGTCTCGTTGAAGATGATGTGATGGTTGTGGACCTTTTCGACAAAGTTTATTATGGAACCTTCTTCGGCGGCAATCTGTCGACGCAGGTCAAAAACAAAACCAAACGCGGCGGTGCGGTCATCTGGGGCGGCATCCGGGATCTCGACCAGATCAAGCAGATCGAAGGCATCCAGATCTATTACCGCGGCGTGCATCCGACCCCGATCCGCGACTACATCATGACCGGCTACAACTCGCCCTGCCGCATCGGCGAGGCGATCTGCATGCCCGGCGACGTCGTATTCGGCTCTAACGAGGGTGTCTGCTTCATCCCGGCACATCTCGCGGAGAAGGTTGTCGACAACGCGGAGAAGTCGCATCTTCGTGATGACTTCGGCTTCGAACGGCTGAAACAAGGCGTTTACTCCGCGACGGAAATCGACGCGATGTGGTCTGAAGAGATGTGGCAGGATTTCCTTGGCTGGCTTGATACGAGCGAGATCGCGGCGCCGTTCAAATATCTCGACTGGACCGAGGATGTCGAGAAGGCCCGGCTCTTCCGCGAGAATCCGGAAGCGGCGCGGGCTGCATGGAAAGGCCCGAGAACCGACAATCCTCCGGCAGGCGCAAAAGCGGGAAACAGGTCGACCATCTGAGTTATGAGCCGAGGCCTGAAAATAAGGCACGGGGAGAACTGCCGGGTGCACTTCTCCCCGTGCCTTATTCCTGCGCTTCAGTTCTAATTCTTACTTGAAAAAAACATTGTATTTGATATAATAAAGGCGAAAGATGCTGTAATAAGCATCATGAATGCCCTGTGTGCCGTAGCTGTTTCGATGCACACAGTACGGGGACGGAATATATCTCGATCCCAAGGGATAAGGAAAAACTGAAAAGGTACGATAAATGAAACTGAAAAAAATGCTTTCCTTCACAGCATTTCTTCTTACGCTGTTTCTTCTGTGTTCCTGTGCGGGCTGTCCCGGGCAGGAGACAGATGGGAGCGGCAGCGAAGCTGTGCCCGGAGAAAGCAGTACAGCTGTTTCGGAAAGAGAAGAAGAGAGCGGTTCCGGAGAAGAACCGGAGAGTGAAGGCCCGGCGTCTTCGGATCCGTCCGTAAAAGAGACGCAGGCGACATCCATTCTCAGCCCTTCGGAGCCGGACGAATCCGAAAGTCCGGAGACAGAGCCGAAGTCGGAAGAAGCCTCTTCGGAGAGCGAATCCGAGCCTGAAACCGAGCCCGAGCCCGAAACCGAGCCGCCTCATGTGCACTCACTGGAGTTCACCGCCGGCATTTATCCGACCTGTACGGAAGCCGGACATTATGAGTATTACCGCTGCAGCGGCTGCGGCGCCTGTTTCTTCGACAGGGAGATGACGCGGCCGATCAGTTCCTTTGACGAAATCGTGATTCCGGCGGTGGGGCATAAGCTGGTATATCATCCGCAAACCGCGCCGGACTGCGATGAAGTCGGTGTCGTAAAGGCTTATTACGAATGTGAAAACTGCGGGAACTGGTACCTTGATGACCAGGCTGCGGAACTTGCGGAGAACCATGATGAGTTTGTGACGACGGGAAAACATCAGCTTTCGCATGTCCAGGGGATTGACGCGACCTGTACGAAATTCGGCGTGAAAGAACACTGGAAATGTGCGATCTGCTACCGGCGCTTCTATGACGAGGCGGCGAAGAAACCGGTCAGCGATCCGGAAAAAGACCTCGTGATCGATCCGCTTCCGCATGACCTGGACGAGGTTGATGAAAGGCCTGCGACCTGTGCCGATGACGGTGAGAAGGCGCATTATGTCTGCACATCCTGCAGCGCGCTGTTCTATGATGAGGAAGCAAAAGATCCGGTGAAAGACAGGAAAGATCTTGTGATTGCCGCAACCGGGGAGCATAAGCTGGAAGAAGTCAGTGAGATCCCGGCGACAGAGGAAAAGGAAGGGGTAAAAGCCCACTGGCGCTGTACCGTATGCGGTGCGGTTTTCCTCGATGAGAAGGGAGAGACTCCGGCCGAAGAAAAAGACCTGGTGCTTCCGAAGACAGAGCCTGAGACGCCGGAAGAAGGTGAAGGGGAAACCGAAAAAGGCACCGGGGAAGAGCCTCCCGAAGATGGCAAGGAGGAGGACTCCCCGGAAGACAGG
>CACYBV010000363.1 GCA_902772745.1 uncultured Eubacteriales bacterium | reverse complement strand
GTACTTGCACATTCGTGAAAAGAGTGCTATAGTATTTTTATCTATTTATTAAAGGGGGATTCTCCATTATGGCTGAAAACAAGAAAAAAACATATCAGAGTGCATCTGGTGAGAAAGGCTCGAAAAATGATGTTCAGCAGGCTTATAAAAAAGCGACTCCTACAGGTTCTGCCGGTGGCTTTCGTGTAGGCGCGGTCGCTCTGTGGCTTGCGGCGATTGCATTTGAAATTCTTGCAATTCTCGTATTCAAAGGTGTCGTCAATCTTAAGTTCATGCCTCAGATCGCACAGCTCATCGTATTCCTTGTATTGGACCTGATCTGCGTAATTGTCGGTTCCCAGCTCTGGAAACGCGCAAATCATATCGATCCGGTAAGCAAAAAGAATAAAACAAAATTCTGGTTATGGAATAATATGGGTGTGATCGTTGCGGCTTTCGCATTCATTCCGTTCATTATTATTGCACTTCTTGACAAGAAAGCAGACAAGAAAACAAAAACCATCGCTACGATTGCTGCCGCTGTCGCACTGGCGATTGGTGTATTGACGAGTATTGACTACAATCCCATCTCTCAAGAGGAAAAAGCTGCAGCAGTAGAAGAAATCGAAGGAGATGTTTTTTGGACGCCTTTCGGTCATGTGTATCATGCATATGATGACTGTCAGGCTCTGAATCATACCGACTCTTTGACATACGGAACTGTTCAGGAAGCAATTGACCACAGCCGTACCCGTATGTGCTCCTTCTGTGCGAAACGTATGGAAAAAGAACAGGGTATTGATCTGACCAATATCAAAACAGATGGAAAGGCAGTAGACGAAGCCGATATTCCGGATGCAGTTCCGGAAGCGGAATAAATCACAAAAGCAAAACGGCCTTACGCAGGATTTATGCGCTGAGGCCGTTTTGTTTCATCGGAAAGGATGTTAAAAATGGATATTAAAGATTTCCTGACTCCGGAACTGATCGCGGACATCGCAGAGAAAGCCGGCCAGTCAAAAGAGGATACCCAAAAGGTTCTGGAGAATGCGCTTCCTGGCATGATCAAAAACGCCGAAGCGCAGGCTTCTACGGAAGAAGGCGTGCAGAAGCTTCAGGAGGCGGTGGAGGCAGACAAGGTCCCGACAAGGGGCGGCCTTCTGAACGGCAACCTGCTTTCGATGCTTCTCGGCGGAAACAGCAGCAGTGCGGTTGAAGATACCGCGGCTCAGTCCAACACATCGTCGAATGCAGCAGGCTCGATTCTGTCAAGTGCTGCGCCGATGCTTCTTTCGATGCTGATGAACCAGAACAGCGGAAATTCGGGCGGCGGACTCCTGTCGTCGCTGACCGGCGGCGGGAATTCCGGCAACTCCGGCAATTCCGGATCATCGGGCGGCGGACTTCTTTCGGGGCTTCTCGGCGGCGGAAATTCGGGCGGCGGACTTCTCTCGGGACTTCTCGGCGGAGGAAAAGACGAGAAAGAAGAAAAACCCTCTTCCGGCGGCAGTAATTCGGGCGGCGGACTGATGGGGCTTCTCGGATCCCTGATCAGTACGGATACCTCTCAGGAAGAGGAAGAAAAGCCGAAGACTTCCGGAAAGAAAAAACCGGCGAGTTCAACGAGTTCCGGTAAAAAGAAACCGGCAAGCTCTTCGAGCGCGAAGAAACCGGCGAGTTCCTCAAGTGCGAAAAAACCGACAAGTTCCTCAAGTGCGAAGAAACCCGTAAGTTCGACAAGCTCCGGAAAAAAGAAAGTGCCGACTTCTTCCGCTGCCAAAAAGCCCGCCTCTTCATCGGGCTCCGGCAAGAAAACATCAGGCACAAAGTAATAATTATACTATAAGGGCTGCGCAGACAGCCCTTTTTGCGGCCCGTTATGAGGAAAAGCAACGTACACCCGCATACGGAGATTTGACGAATGCCAGAAGTCCCGGAATGCGGCTTTATGCCGCTTCCGGGGATTATTCATCAAAACGGATATCGACGATATAGGTACTGCCTTCGAGCCGTTTCCCGGTTACGACGCCTTTTGTACTCGTGATTCTCCGGTTCAGCGGGATATTCGCAGACATGGCCGCGGCCGGTTCTGCGGTATAGTACCAGGCGCGCGGAAGGCGGCCTTCGGTAATCTCCACTTCCTGTCCGATTTCCAGTACGTTACGCTCCATTGTAAAAGGTTCTGTACGCATCTTAAACTCCTTCGTGATTTTCACAGTCATTGTATACAAGTTCCATAATAATTTCAAGCAAAATTGTTGCATTTCCCCCTTTTCAACCAGAACCGCATATTATATAATGTGTTTATCGGTGCTTTTGACGAAAACCGTGAAAAGGCTCGAACTCATTTGGAAGGGAGTATTCCGTGATGAAAAAAGTAGAGGATTATGTAATTACGATTCCCGATTTCCCGAAGCCGGGGATTATGTTCCGTGATGTTACGTCGGTTCTGGTGGATCCGGACGGACTGAAACTCGCGATTGACGAGATGCAGAAGCGGCTTGAAGGCCTGGACTTTGATGCAATCGTCGGCCTGGAGTCCCGCGGTTTCCTGTTCGGCATGCCGATTGCCTACAACATGCACAAGCCCTTTGTTCTGGTACGAAAAAAAGGCAAACTTCCCCGTGCGACGGTCCAGAAGGAATATGACCTGGAATATGGCAGCGCTGTGATCGAAATCCACAGGGATGACCTGAAGCCAGGGCAGAAGGTCGTCTTAATCGATGACCTGATCGCAACCGGCGGAACTGTCAAGGCAGCGGCAGAGCTTGTAGAGGAACTCGGATGTGAAGTTGTGAAAATGGTTTTCCTGATGGAACTCGAGGGCCTTGAGGGCAGGAAGAAACTCGAAGGCTACGATGTCGAGAGCGTGATCAGCTACGAAGGAAAATAAACGAAGAAAAGGGAAAAGAGAGAGGGGAGCGCTTATGTTTAAGCTCAAACAGAACAAGACATCGGTGCCGACAGAGATTATGGCCGGGGTAACAACCTTCATGACAATGGCCTATATCGTTGCACTGAATCCGAACCTTTTGACAAATTTCGGTGCAGACGGCGGACAGCCGCTGTGGAATGCCGTATTCATGGCAACCTGCATCGCTTCAGGCATCGGCTGTATTTTGATGGGATTCCTCGCCAACAAACCCTTCGCGATGGCGCCGGGCATGGGCCTGAATTCCTTCTTTGCTGTCGTTGTGGCACAGGTTGCAGCCATTGCGGGTGTGACTTACCTCGAGGGCTTCCGTGCGGCACTGATCATTATCCTGATCGAGGGCGTGGTATTCCTGGTCCTTTCGATCCTGAACGTTCGTGAAAAAATAGTCAAAGCGCTTCCGCTTCCGATTCGAATCGGCATTTCACCTGCAATCGGCCTGATGCTGATGAATGTCGGCTTCGGCAGCAATGCCGGTATTTACAGTGAGAAGGGCGGTCCCTTCTATGCGCTGAGAGATTTCTTCGGTGCGCTGACCTTTGACACGGCTTCTACGACAATGGGAACCGGGAATAAGGCGATGATTCTTACTGTAGTGACCATGCTGGTAGGATTCTTCGTAATTATCATTCTCGCGCATTTCAAAGTCAAAGGTGCCGTACTTCTCGGAATGCTTGCAGCTTCGGTTGTCAACTGGGCCGGCACGGCGATCTTCCTGGGCGAGAATCCTTTTGCGTCCCTGGCAACTGCATCTTTTGTTCCGCCCTTTAAAGATATGGCGGATATGACACTCTTTAAGCTTGATTTTGCCACATTGGGAAAACTTGCCATAAACGGAGGGTGGACTACGGTCGTAATATTGATACTGACTTTCTGCATCATCGATATGTTTGATACAATCGGAACGCTGGTCGGCACTGCTTCCCGTGCGGGAATGGTTGACCAGGAAGGAAATATGCCTCAGATGAAGCAGGCGCTGGTTTCCGATGCTGTCGGCACGATGATCGGCTCCGTTACCGGTACTTCGACAGTCACAACCTTTATTGAATCAGCCTCCGGCGTAGAAGCCGGCGGGCGTACCGGCCTCACGGCGATTGTTGCCGGAATCATTTTCCTTCTGTGCATGTTCCTGTCGCCGATCGCAGCGCTGATTCCGGCAGCCGCAACCTCATCCGCGCTGATTTACGTCGGCGTGCTGATGCTTTCCGGTCTCAAGAATATCGACTTTGATGACAATTACCAGGTTATCCCGGTAGCGATTATGTTAATCGCGATGCCGATTTCCGGCTCCATCGGGCACGGCATCGGTCTTGGAATGATCACTTACACCGTGATGAAGCTGTTCACCGGAAAAGGAAAAGAGGTGTCGGTTCTGACATACATCCTTTCAGCTGTTTTCATCATTAAATTCTTTGGATTGTTTGAACTGGCGGCAAAGGGCATTTCAATGCTGTTCCATATCGGGTAATATGAAGAATGGTGTTCTGATATAAAGCGACAGCTTCATATTCGTCCAGCGTTTTGGGAGATTTATTACGATATTGTTTCTTCCGAAAAGAAAATATAAAGCGGAACGGGCTGACCGTTCCGCTCTTTTAAATTGAATTGCACGACTGTTTTTACCACGGCCATCTTTTCTCCGGGTTCGGAAGCGCCGGGAAGACCATGTTGAACTTCGGCGCGATGGCCTGGAAATGCGCGAGAAGATCGTCGTCGAAATTTACACGCGCGTCGGCTTCCCGGTCAAAGATCATCGTGACCAGGTGTCCGTCAGTGCAGGGCGCCCACTTCGGAAGCTTTTCGTGGTTCGGGTCGCCGGTTTTCGCGAAATTCGTGAAAGCCCGGCAGAACTGCTTCTGAACATGCTCCGTCACGCCGCCTTCGATGTTGTAGACCGGCGTTTCCAAAGCATTGCCGAATGCAAATCCGATGTCCGCGGAGTGCCAGGCGCGGGTGCCGCCGTTAAGCGGAAACTCCAGCGTCATCAGGTAGTTATAGGT
>CACYBV010000362.1 GCA_902772745.1 uncultured Eubacteriales bacterium | reverse complement strand
AGCAGAGAAACGGCTTTATTCTGAATGACGAAGACGGAATCGTGATGGGGCAGAAGGTAATCCCCGTCGACTGCGCAGGCGTATATGTCCCGGGCGGAACCGCGCCGTTAAGTTCCACGGTGCTGATGGATGTGATTCCGGCGAAAATCGCCGGTGTCGGAGAGATTATCGTGATGACGCCTCCGGGACCTGACGGAAAAGTGAACCCTGCGATTCTCGCAGCGGCAAAGATCGCAGGAGCCTCGAGGATTTTCAAATGCGGCGGCGCACAGGCGATTGCGGCGCTTGCCTTCGGAACCGAGAGTGTTCCGAAAGCGGACAAGATCGTCGGCCCCGGAAATGCCTTTGTCGCGGAAGCAAAACGCCAGGTATACGGACAGGTTTCGATCGACATGATCGCCGGACCTTCTGAGATTATGATTGTTGCGGATGAAGGAACCGATCCCGCGGTCTGCGCGGCGGATCTCCTGTCGCAGGCAGAGCATGACAGGATGGCGAGCGCGGTTCTGGTAACGGACTCCGAAGCGCTGGCATTTGCAGTACAGGCGGAGATCGAAAAGCAGATTCCGGAGCTTCTGCGGGCCGATATCGCGCGGGCTTCCATTGACGACAACGGGAAGATCATTGTGGCGGAAGACCTGCGGGAAGCCTTTGAAATTGCAAACGAAATCGCGCCGGAGCACCTGGAGCTCTCGGTGAAAAATCCTTTTGACTGGCTCAGTTCCGTACGGCACGCGGGCTCGGTCTTTTTGGGCTACAACTGCCCGGAGGCCCTCGGGGATTATCTTGCGGGTCCGAACCACACACTTCCGACAAGCGGAACCGCGAAATTCTCCAGTCCGCTTTCCGTGGATGATTTTGTGAAGAAGACGCAGTACACTTATTTCACGGCTGAAGCGCTCGGAAGGGTTGCGGAGGATGTTGCGGTCTTTGCGGAAGCGGAAGGGCTGACAGGGCATGCGAAGAGCGCGAGGATCCGGGGAAAGAAGTCTTCGGAGGCCGGATCATGAGCCGGTTTTTCAGCAGCAGATACGACGCCCTTTCGCCCTATACCCCGGGCGAACAGCCGCAGGACCGGCGCTACATTAAGCTGAACACCAATGAATCGCCTTATCCGCCGTCGGAACTTGCGGTCCGGATGGCGCAGGAGGAGGCTGAGAGGATGCAGCTGTATTCGGATCCGGACTGCCGGAGCCTGACTGCGGAGGCCGCGAAAATCCTCGGCTTTTCGGATCGGGAGCTGATCTTCACAAACGGTTCCGACGATATCCTGAATTTCGCTTTCATGGCTTTCTGCGACGAGACGCACGGGGCAGCCTTTCCGGATATTACCTACGGATTCTATCCGGTGTTCGCCGCGCTGAACCGGGTACCGTACCGTGAAATCCCGCTCAGGGAGGATTTTACGATCGATCCCGAACCGTATTTTGAAGCTCCGGAGAACCTGTTCATCGCGAACCCCAACGCGCCTACGGGAATCGCGCTGCCGCTTCCTCTGATTGAGGAGATCGTAAAATCGAATCCGGACCGGATTGTCGTGGTCGATGAGGCTTATGTGGATTTCGGCGGGGAATCGGCCGCGCCTCTTGTAAAAAAATACGACAACCTTCTTGTGACGCGGACTTTCTCAAAATCCCGAAACCTTGCGGGCGCGCGGCTCGGCATCGGCATCGCCTGTCCTTCGCTGATCCGGGATCTGCAGACAATCCGTTTTTCGACAAACCCCTACAACATCAACCGCATGACCATGGCGGCGGGAGTCGGAGCGCTTCGGGACACGGCGTATTTCAAAGAATGTGTGCACAGGATCACAAATACCCGGGAACAGACCGTGCGGGAGCTGACCGCGCTTGGATTTACGGTGCTTTCGTCCCGCACGAACTTCGTATTCGCGAAGCACCCCGGGATCGGCGGAGAAGAGCTGTACCTCCGGCTGAAGGATCTGGGAATTCTCGTGCGGCACTTCACAATTCCGCGGATCCGGGACTTCAACCGCATCACGATCGGAAGTCCGGAGGAAATGCAGGCCCTGGTGCATGCCATTAAAAAAATACTGTAAATGTGTCATACCGAGCAGAAGGCGCAGGCCGGAGTCAGGACACCCTGTCAGGATATCGGCAAACGAATGAAATCCCCCGGCTGTTCCTCCGGATGACAGATAATAAACGGAGAAAATCATCATGAGAACTTCCACAATCATCAGAAAAACCGCGGAAACGGACATTGAGCTTTCCCTGAACCTGGACGGCTCGGGAAAGGCCGACATCCATACCGGCGTCGGTTTTTTGGACCACATGCTGACCCTGTTCGCGAAGCACGGGCGTTTTGACCTCTCGGTGAAATGCACCGGTGACACGGAGGTGGACGATCATCACAGCGTCGAGGACATCGGCATCGCCCTGGGAAAGGCTTTTAAGGAAGCCCTCGGTGAAAAGCGCGGAATCCTGCGCTACGGCGACACGATTCTTCCGATGGACGAAGCGCTGGTGCTTTCGGCCGTGGATTTTTCCGGGCGTCCGTATCTCGGATTTGACCTGCCGGTTCCGACGGAAAAGGTCGGTATCTTCGACACGGAGCTCGTGGAGGAATTCTTCCTCGCTTTCACGAGAAACGCCGGCTGCACGCTGCATATCAGAAAGCTTGCGGGCACGAATTCGCACCACATCATCGAAGGCTGCTTCAAGTCCTTTGCGCGGACGCTGAGAAAAGCTTCCGCGGTCGACCCGGATTTCGCTGACGAAATTCCTTCGACGAAGGGTATCCTGTAGGAGGAGCGGCGGATGATTGCGATCATTGATTACGGCGTCGGAAACCTGTTCTCGCTTCGAAGTTCCTTCGCGTCCCTCGGAATTCCCGCAGAGGTGACGGCAGATCCCAATGTGATCCTGAATGCAAAAAAACTGATTCTTCCGGGCGTCGGCGCTTTTGAGGACGCTGCAAAAAAGCTTCGGGAAAGCGGTCTTGACAGGGTGCTTCTTTCGGAAGCCGCAAAAGGAAAGCCGTGCTTAGGCATCTGCCTCGGGATGCAGCTTCTTTTCGACAAAAGCTATGAATACGGCGAGCATCAGGGCCTTTCTTTAATTCCCGGAAAGGTCACTGCGATGCGCGGAAGAATTCCGGACGAACTGAAGGTTCCGGCGATGGGCTGGAACGCGCTTCATTTCAAAAAGGAGAGCCCGCTTTTCAAGTATATCCGCGAGGGAGACTGCGTGTATTTTGT
>CACYBV010000361.1 GCA_902772745.1 uncultured Eubacteriales bacterium | reverse complement strand
TACAGGTACTTCACTTCCTTTTCGGAAAGCGCATCGTAAACGTCTTCGCTGATGGCCTTGACGTCATTCAGCGAAATCGCCGTCAGCGCGGACTGCTCATAGAGGTCGGAGTCTTTGCCGTTCCAGGCGTTCTCGGTGCCGTCTGCAAGGAGGTACTGGCCGTGGGCAACCCAGCATTCATGACCGCTGTCCTCAAGAACTGCGTCTTCATCAACACCGGGAGCCGCTTCCGTAGCAGCTTCCGTGGCAGCTTCCGTAGTGGTTTCCGCATCGGCTTCAGTAGTTTTTTCCGCCTCTGTCGTCTCGGGTGCCAGACTCTTCTCAGGCGCTGCCGTTGTGTCATCCGTTCCGGACTTTTTGGTGCAGGCGGCAAGTGAAAGAACCATTAACGCCGCCAGCAGCAATGCAACGATTTTCTTCATAATTGTCTTCTCCTTCTTCCGGAATATCCATCCGAAATAAAAATATTATTACTGCAGCGCACGGCCATGGATGTACAGGACGGATCCTTGCAATGATCCGCTCTATGATGGCCGTGCGCTGTAAAGTAACCGTAAGTAATACCCGGCCCGTGTGGCAGATTCAATGAATTGTATTCAGTTTACAGGGACAGCCGTTTCTCCGGCCGGATTCCCTTTTCCCTTTTCAGATACTGAAACCGGGAATCACCGGACGTATCCGATTGTATACGGGGCCAGAATCTGTTTCCCCTTATCACCTTTTCTGAGTTTTTCCGCTGCTTCCACCGTAAGACTTCCGATCCTGTAGAAATCCTGTTTGCAGGTGATGACATCGTTTGCGACGTACTGCATCAGCCGGATTCCGTCGAAGCCGGAGACTTTCACCCCGGAGCCTTCCGGAAGCGCCCTTTTCGCACCGATTGCCATCAGGTCGCTTGCGCATACGATGGCGTCGTATTTTTCCTTCAGGCCTTTTACGATCTCATATGCCCGCGCCTCGGAAAATTCGCCGTTTTCGATGCGCAGGTCAAGATTTCTGTCCGCCGCAAGTTTTTGCATGCCCGAAAGCCGCATGTCCGTGACATAACCGTCGCTCTTGCCTGCAAGATACAGTACCCTGTCTCCTGGCGCACATACGCGGCTCGCGGTCTCATACTGGGCGCGTTCCTGATCGATCATTACGGTCGAAATGTCTTCGCCCTCCAGGCAGGCGTCCTCGGCGACCATCTTGAAGCTGCCTTCCTGTGCGAGATAATGAATTTGCTCATCTCTCTTGTTCAGGCCGAACACAATGATGGTATCTGCATAGATCGAATGAAAGTAGCGCGCCGTATCCTCATTGGAAAGTTTTTCAATCGAGCCGTTGAATACAGTCACGAGCTCGATATTCTCTTTTCTCGCACGGTCAAAAGCGCCGAGTATCAGCAGCATATTGATCTCATCGATCTGCTGGCTCTGGTCATTCACATAAATGAACAGTGCAATCCGGTTGTTCTTCTTCGATGAAAGAGCGCTCGCAACGGTATTCGGTATATACCCGGTGCGGTTGATTACATCCATCACACGCTGTCTGGTTTTCTCGGATATGCCCGCATAGTTTTTCAATACTTTTGAAACGGTTCCGGCGGATACACCCGCCATTTCCGCCACTTCTCTGATTCCGACTTTTCCTGCCATCCTAAGACCTCTCCATTTCTCCCGTCGGCCTCGAAAAACCCGCATTTTCAGCAGATTCGAGACTTCCGAACATTCTGGTTCCGGTCAATCTGTTGTCAGAAAAGTAACTGACATGATTCTGAAAACTTACCTCTTTTGGCAACTCATGGCCATCGCGTTGGGAAAACGATTTCTGTTTTTATTTTATACCTTTCTTTGACAAAAATCAATAGTTTTTTTATAGTATATCGGAAAATTTCTGGCAGTATCACGGAAAATCCGAGGCGGTCTCCGGGAGGCGTCAGGCCGCGGACACACAGCATTCAAAAAGCACCATGCCCTCCGCCTTAAGGAGACCTGAAAAAGTCTCTTTAAGGTGGAGGGCATGGTGCTTTAGGGACCGCGTCCGATATATTCTCCGGTATCTTATCTTCCGGATTCTTTTGCGGCGGCGCCGTATTCGGCGACTGCGGCGCGGAAGGCTGCAAAGCCGGTCATCCGGCTGCGCCAGTTTTCTTCGTTGACAATGCCCGGAACGTTGATCCGCGCTTCGGAACCGAGGCCGAGGATGTCCTGCCAGGGAATGATGCAGGTCTCCATCTCACTCCTAAGGGCACGCAGGATAAAGGCCTGCGGGATCTTTTCTTCCGGAATCGGAGGCACATTGCCGGGGAGCCGGATGCGGCCGTTCGCGGCGAGCGCCGGTTCCGGCGCGTGGTTGGTGATCTCCGCCAGCTGCTGCATACGAAGGAACAGTTCATCCGAGACAGCCGGCGTATCCGCCGCCTGTTCAGGCTTCAGGAGCTGTTCCCGAAGGTGTCTGAGCTCTTCCACCGCCTGCATCCATTTCTGCTCACGTTCAAGCCGCTGCTCTTCCTCTTTCTGAAGCCCCAGAAGGACAATCTGTACCTTCCGCTGTTCCGCCGGCGTCTGCATCCGGTACCAGCCCAGCGTTGTGTCATTGTCATGCGTACCGGTGTAGACAAACATGTTGCTGCGGATTTTAAACCCGGGATCCAGCAAGGTAAACTGCAGGACATTCATCCCCGGGAAGCTGTAGTGGTCACGGAGTGTGTAGACTTCCTCGCGCATATCGCCGAGGTCTTCCGCAATGATCTCCGTCCCGGAAAGCAGCGGAAGCATCTTGTCGAACAGCGCATATCCCGGCGCTTCGATCCATTCTCCGACCATCGCGGTCGGGCAGGACCTGGGGACTTTCCAATAGGTGTCAAAGGCCCGGAAATGATCGATCCTTATCATATCATAGAGTTTCGCGGTATAGAGAAGGCGGTTCTCCCAGAACAGAAAGCCGTTCTCCTCCATATGCTCCCAGTCGTAGATCGGATTGCCCCAGCGCTGGCCTTCCGCTGCGAAATAGTCCGGCGGAACGCCTGCGACAAATGAGGGATATCCGTCCGAATCCAGCAGGAACTCCTCCTGGTTCGCCCACACATCAAGAGAGTCCTGACCGACGTAGAAGGGGATGTCGCCCATGATGAGGACGCCCCGCTCGTGTGCATAGGCGCGGACCTGCTGCCACTGCTTATAAAACTCATACTGCAGGAACATTTCAAGCCCGATCGCATCCGAAAGTCCGGAAAGCACGGGGGAATCCGGATCCCGGTCCGTGATCCATTCGCGGTCCTGATCCGGCCATTCGTTCCATGGAAGATCGTTGTTTTTCGCCTTCAGCGCATGGAATACGGCATAAGGATATACCCACCCCTGTGAAACGAATTCTTCATAATCCGCAGTCTTACTGAAATTTCCGTAAGCCTCCTCGAAATACGGCTGCTTCAGCGCACGCGCTTCCTCGTAGTCGACTTTAATCGAATCACTTAAAACCGGGTCGGGAAGGTACCGAAGAAGCCCGTCCCGATACAGCGAGTCGAGGTCGATATAGACCGTATCCCCGGCTTCCGAAGAATAAGGCTGATACGGCGAATGCCCGTAACCGATGGGGTTCAGCGGCAGGACCTGCCAGATCCGAAGCCCCTCGCCCGAGAGCATGTCAATGAATTCATACGCGCATTTCCCGAAGTCTCCGATGCCGTAACGGCCGGGGAGGGAAAAGACTGCTGCAAGGACGCCTGCTCTTCTCATTTTGTCGCCTCGCTCCAGTAAACCTGGTCGTAGATATCCGTGAAGCGGTACATCATGCTCAGGTCTTTGCTGTCAAATTCGCTGAAACTGACGATTTCCGCGCCTTCCCTGATCCAGAGCGGTTCGCCGATCGCGTAGGTATCGAGATAATTACCCTCATAGTCATAATAATCACTGATGAAATCGACGGCGTATTCAACAGGGATCTGGTTTCCGTTTTCGTCTGTCCGTGAGAAGCCGACGGTCTTTGCCTGCACGCCGTTCACGTCGTTTTCGTTGCCGTAAATCAGCTGCAGTCCCGATATATAACCCTTCGGATGTTCGTTGTCAAAGACAACCTGCAGATATCCGAGCATCTGGACTTCAGTTATGTCATTCGACTCAACGTCCGAAATGCCGTTGACCATCACCGGAATATGGCCGGTAATCGTAAATTTGCTGTCTGATCTCACAACGCTGTCGAGATAATACGCAGCCGGCTGCTCGACCTCTTCGCCCTCACCGTCGATTCCGACGACTGCAATCCAGCTGTCCGTCGTCGGCTTCGCAAGGTTGCCGTACTTGTCGAAGCTGTAGATCTGGTCCGTTCCGAGGTCAAGATACCCTTCGCCGTCGTCGAGGTAAACCGAGGTCTGAAGTTCCGTGAGAAGCGCCCAGTCATCTTTCGTCAGCGCAAGCACATCTTCGCCGTCGGGATTTTTGACCCAGTTGAGCTTCTCACGCTCGATCATATGATCCGCGATGTATTCCGAAGTGTCCCGGACCCAGTTCGGATCCTCTGCGGCTCTTCCGAAGAGGAAGCCCGAATTGTCGCCGGTGAGCCCGGAAAGGAGCGATCCGAAACCCGAACCGGAGGAAGAAGATCCGCCGCCGAGGCAGCTTCCGAGAAGCCCGGAGATCAGATCGGAATTCGAGGAAGATTCGGTATATCCGGAAGACCCCATACCGCTAAGCATATCAAAAAGGGTCCCTGTGGAACTCTGCGAAGATCCGCCGCTCAGCATGTCGAAAACAGAGCTGCCGTAGTTTGAATAGTTCGAAGAACCGCCGGTCGCGATCTGCCCAGACGAGCCCATCGCTGCGAAACTCTGGATGCATTTGCTGTAAGCGGAATCCATGCCGATCGCATTGTAGGTCTTCACTGCGCTGTCCACGTAGCTTGCCCTGCGGTAGGGGAAGAAAATCGAGACGCCGTAAGCGTTCGTCACATCGGAGGAGGTGACGTTGTATTTGATGGCCGAAAGCAGCGCATTCGCAAGATCAGTGCCTTCTTTCGTGCCCAGATTCTTGGCAAAATGCACGAGGTCGATCTGGTCGATCTTAGAAGAGGCCGCGAACTCATGCGTACGCGAACGGGCGTTGGAAACGGTCTGGTAGTCCGTCTTCACGAGGTTCGCCGTGCTGGTTGCAAAGGTTTCAAGCTGTTTCGGAACGACCGCCGCAAATTCCGCGAGGTCGATCACCGAAAGCGTCGTGGCCTGGCCGCGGCAGGACTTTCCG
>CACYBV010000360.1 GCA_902772745.1 uncultured Eubacteriales bacterium | reverse complement strand
GACGCTGTTCGCGGTGAACCGTTCGCTCGACGAGTCTGTCACTGTGGATCTCGAACTTTCCGGATTCGATGGCTTCCGTCCGGTTTCCCAGCGGATTCTCACGGGAGACGACCTGCAGGCGGTCAATACGGCCGCGGAGCCCGGAAACGTAAAGCCTTATGGAATTATTCCGGACGGGGAGATTGTGCTTCCCGCGAAATCCTGGAACATGGTGAAACTGAAAAAATAAGAATTCGGTTTATGAGACTTTCTGAAAAAAGGCGCCCGCAGACAAAAACCAATGTCTGCGGGCGCTGCTTGTATAAAACAGTTCTGCTCCCTGAAGTGCCGGATCCGGCCGTGCTGAGCGGTTTATTTCAGGAGAGACTGTACCGCGAGCACGAGGAACATGTAGTTCGAGGAGCCGCCGCCCATCACGTACTCGGTCTGCTGCCAGAGGAAAGGCCAGACGAGAAGTTCCGGGAAATCAGGCCGGATCAGGGCGGTTCCGGAAACAACGCCGCCGGGGATATAGGACCAGTCGGCGCGGTTCACGCCGTAGGCTGTCGTTGCGGATTTCGCACCGACTCCGGAGGCGAAGGAGGAAGTATTCGAGCCCGGATGGCATCCGAGGACGAAATTCAGTGCGTTCATCACAAGCTCCTTCGGGAAGAGATCCGGGAAAGCTTTGTTCAGGAAATAATAGTTGACTCCGAGGCGCTGTATATCCCAGCCTGCGCCCCAGATATGCGGACGGTAAGGAATGCCGTAAGGCGTTCCCCGGCTGTCCTCCTTTATTTTTTCGGAAAGCGTGACCATGAGCGCCCGGAAATCCTTCACAAACTCCGGATTGTCGATTCTGTCGATGACCCGGCAGACAGCGGACGCGATACGGTCCGGGTTTTCGAAAATGATATCACGGCATGCGACAATATCGTCCGCATAGGAAGAATCGCCGGTCGTTAAGAGCAGCTCGGATGCCGCCATGACTTTTGCGGCGCGGCCGAAGCCGGCATTGCGGCCGGAGCCGGAAATCTCCTCCGCGGAAGCGTAGACTTCTCTTGCGGCCATAAGCGCTTCTTCGGCAATCGCGTCATTGAAGCCCCGCATCGCACGGGCGGACCCCGCGAGATGCCCCGCAACCATGAGTTCCCGTGCCGGGTTGTTTTCGGTGAAGACCCAGCGGTCGTCATCGTCTCCCGGGATATTTTCGGTCATCGCCGCCGCATCGCCGAGCATGACATACTGGCGGAGAGAATTGCAGATGATGCCGCGCACAATACGCCCGAAGGCGCGGTACGGGCCGAGCACCGCGAGAAGGCCGTGTTCGATCTGCTGCAGGATGTCGTTCTTTCCGTCCGGCTGATGGATTTCCGCGATCTGCCTCCTCTGGTCGATCGTCGTAGCGTCATAATCCACACCGAATTCCTCATAGGCAAGCGCAAGGTTGTAGCTCTCGCCGGACTGGGATTCGACACGGAGGTCGTAGTCGCCGGCGTCATGCCAGCCGCCCCGGTTCAGGTCGGGTACGACATCGCCGGAACTGTATTTCGAGAAGGTCGAATCGCCCTGGCGGTAGCCGTCGAAATGCGTCCGGGATACCGGCGCCATGCGCGCGTCATCCATATGGCAGCGGCCGTGCCAGACGCGGTACTTTTCGTTGACCCGCATATGGCACATCTGTACCGGAAGGAAATACTCAAGAACCGGCTGCCAGACGCCGCGGTCGTAGACATCCTCTGCGATCCTAAAGAGCGCGGATACGGAATCGTTGATGCGGATTCCGTACATGCCTTCCTCCGTGATATCGGAGAAATCCAGCAGGAGATAGTTGTAGCGCAGGAATTTTCCCCAGTATTTCGCCGGCGCTTCCTTCACAACGGTCTCCCCTGAAGGCGTCAGTCTGAACACCGATGCGGTGTATTCGGATCCGTCGCGGCCGTCCAGTTCGATTACGGCGATTTTCTGCTGGTCCGGGTGATATCCGACCTGGGAAACCTGGATGACCGGTTTGTACATCCAGTCCGGTTCGACATGCGGGGTGATCCGCCAGACGACTGCGTTTTTCGTCTTACCCGCAGGTACTTCGGAGGAGAGCACAAACCAGCCGTTGTTGTGGTTCAGCCGGCCGTCGTAGAGCTTCAGCTCAGCCCCTTCAGACTGCACATTCATCCGCATCAGCGGGTCTTCCGGGCAGATCGTGAAGCTGTGTCCGACGGCATAAGGCGCGGCGATTTCGTCGTCCGCGATGATCGGATTGTATTCCTTATGGTCCCCGGAAAGTTCCTTCCGGTCTGCGCCGCCGCGGATTTCCGGAAGATGCCCGGTATTCTCGTAATTGCTCTTAAGCTTCAGCACAGGCCCGTTTGCCTGTCTGGGGAAAATACCGGACGCACCGTCCATGATCCAGGTCTTTCCGAAAAGATATCCGGGGAAGAGCTCGAGATTGAAGCAGCATTTTCCGAGGAACTGATCCGGCACCGGCGCGTCGAGATCGAGGCGGACAATGATGGAGCCTCCGTCTCCCGTGACGCTGACGCTGTAAGTCATCTCGCAGTCCGGGTAGATCATCGGATTGAAGCCCCGAAGGTGCCGGTCGATATCCGGGAAGCGGAGACTTGTCGTAATGCTGTTTTCCTCCGGGTTCATGATCCGCTGCTCTTTTTTCGGAACCGGCTGCCACTGGCCGGGGCACTGCTCAAAACGCAGATCGCCGTTTGAACAGATGCGCTTTCCGTGCATCAGGATAGAGACGCCCGACTGATGACCTTCCGGATAAAAGTCGTCAAAGGCCATGCAGTCCACGCCGCCGGATCTGAGGTATCCCAGCTCTTCCTCGAGCAGGAAACCGGGATCTTTTTTGTTTTCTGTCATAGATTCACGTTCCTTTCCGTCATCCCGGGACGGACGGGCCGCCCCGGAACGGCAAAATATATTTACACGAACAATAATGTTGCTCTTAGCATAGCGCAAAGAAGGGAAGATAGCAAGAAAAATCTTCTTGAAAAAAAGAAGCGCGCGGAGTATCATAAAAGTATCGGTTGACGAAAGGGGTTGTG
>CACYBV010000359.1 GCA_902772745.1 uncultured Eubacteriales bacterium | reverse complement strand
GTGATCGCAAGCGAGTCGAAGCCGAGCTCTTTCGCACGCAGAACAAGCTCCCCGATTTTCGCGGAGCCGTCCAGGAGGCTGTATTCGGTATGTACATGCAAATGCGTAAAAGCCATTTCACTTCTTCCCTGCGCAGACTTTCCCACTCTTATTATATAATAACAGCCGCGCTTTTTCAAGTGGAAATGCACTTAGGGCCGGCCGCGCTGAGAGCCCGGAGGAAGCGGGGCTTCCTCCGGGCTCTCAGTGTCGTCCTGTACTTGCCTGATCAGCTGTTCAGATCTCGTATTTTTTCAGATATTCCGCGGATCTTCTGATCGAATCGAAGCAGTTGTAGCGATAGCCGTTGTCCTGCTCGACGACGTAATATTTCACGCCGGTCCTCCTGCAGGCGTCAATGATGCGGTCCCAGTCCATATTGCCCGCCCCGATCTCGGTGATCGCCTGCTGACGGTCGAAGCCGGGTTTCGTGATCCGCATGTCCTTCAGATGAATGATGTCGATGCGGCCCGTGAGTTTTTCAATCCACGAGACGACATCTCCGCCGCCGGCCTGCACCCAGTAGGTGTCCAGCACGAAGGAAGTCGTTTCGGGGTCGAGCCCCTCCGCAAGCATCTCCATCGTGGTCTTTCCGTTCTCCCAGCGGTAGAATTCGTGGTTGTGGTTGTGGTAGGTGAAGACCTTTCCGTTCGCCGCGCATTTCCTTCCGACCGCGTTGGCTTTTTCGATAAATTCCTCCACATCGGCGACACTTTTGAAACTGTAGCCGCCGACGCCCATATAGTCGGTCTGAAGCAGTTTGTGAAGCCGCAGGCTTTCGTCAAAGTCCTCGACCATCAGATTAAAATTATCGTGGGTTCCGATGATCTGAAGACCCGCATCCGCCGCCAAAGCGCCGTAAGTTTCGTAAGGAATCTCGCAGCCAGCGGTCTGGATCATCGTATAGCCGGCATCCCGGACCTTCCGGAAAGTTTCCCGGACGTCCTCCTCCGTGTGCATAAAGTCACGGCAGGTATAGATCTGCAGTCCAAGATTTTTCATATGGTTTTCTCCTGTTCTGTATCATTCCAAACCCGGATGGGATCCCTCGGCCCGCTTCGCCCGCTCGGGATGACATATCCATTTGCCCTTTCCGGACGTATGAAGGAAGCCATCCCCTCTTTTCATTTCGAATGAAGCCGGAGGCCGAATCGGGGAATCCCATCCCTGTATGAGAATTCTCCCGTATCTGTCTCCTCTTCTGTCAGATCTCCGGGATCTCGATCTCGATTTCGTGTCCGATAGCGTTGGACTTTAAGATGCCGTCGAGAATTGCCTGGTTGTAAATGATCTCGGATGACGGAACCGGAGCCGCGCCGCCGTTTTTAACCGCATTGACGAAGCTTCTCAGTTTCAGGTAGAACAGGCCTTCCTTCGGGGCCTTCAGCATCGGGATCTCGGTATATACGCTCTCTCCCGCCACATCGTGGTAAATCTTCATCGGGCCGCCTATCGAGCCGTTCCAGCATTCCGTCGAGGGAACCCGGAGAGAGCCCTTTGTGCCCATGAATATCGTATCGCCGGGGGTGTCGAGGTGCATATCCCAGGCAATGCGGAAGTCGAGAATGATCCCGCCTTCAAGACGCACAAAAGCCGCCGCGAAGTCGTCGACACTGAACAGATCCGCATATTCCGCCGGATATCCTTTCGCCGTGAAGGTTTTCGGGTTTTTGCCGAAGAAATCCGAGCGGTAACCGGTAACAGTGAGCGGCTTCGGATAGCCGATGCCGTTTAAAACCATGTCAAGAGAATAGCAGCCGATGTCGCCAAGCGCGCCGAGGCCCGCCGTTTTATCCTCGATGAAGGTGGTTCCGAACGGCGTCGGGATGCCCTTTCTTCTGCCGCCGCCGGTCTGGATGTAATAAATCTGTCCGAGTTCGCCGGACTCGATGATCTTTTTGATCATCTGCATGTTCGGGTCAAGTCTCGGCTGGAAACCGATCGACAGGAGCTTTCCGCTTTCCTTCTCGGCTCTGCAGATATCAATCGCTTCTTCGAGCGTGACGCACATCGGCTTTTCGAGCATGACGTTCACGCCGTTCTTCAGCGCATAGATCGCACAAGGCGCGTGCTGGCGGTTGTAGGTGCAGATGCTCACCGCATCCAGCGTATCCTTCTCCGCATCGATCAGGGCTTTGTCGCAGGGGTAGAAACGAACGCCCGCAACGCCCATCTTCTCCATGAAGGCTTCCGCCTTGCCGGGAATCAGGTCAGCCGCCGCTACGATCTCGACATCGGGCATCTTCATGTACTCTTTGACATGCGCTTCCGCTATCCAGCCGGTGCCGATGATGCCGACGCGGAATTTCTTTGTCACGTCAATCACTTCTTCCTGGGATGCATTTCCCTTGAAAGCATCCAGATCGCCTTTTTCTGCCATTCTCAAGTCCTCCTTGGAGTATTTTTCTATATTACAGCGGACGAAGGATTTCACGTTTCCGGCCGCTGCTGCATACGGGTTTATAAATTTCCGTCAGATCTGGTGACGGACGACTTTGTATTCGTCCCCGTCCGTATAATAGGGACAGGCTTTGTATCCGTTCTGCTGAATGCGGCCGAAATCATCCTCGTCCATGTCGACGGAGCAGTAATATGCTTCGTCGTCTTCGTCGTATTCGAGATATGCACAGGTATCACAGCTGACTGACATTTTCATTTTCCTTTATCTGTTCCGGGGTGATGGGATCCCCCGGCTGCGCTCGGATGACGGAAGGGGACGGTTTTACAGCAGTTCCCCAAGTTTCTCCACGTCCTCGGGATCCGTTGTCACGCCGCAGACAAAGCGGTAAACATTCTCTGTGCCGGAATACGGTCCCCAGTATTCGAACATCACCTTCTCTGACAGCTCATCCGCCTTCTCTTTCTCCATCACGACAAAGCTCTGGTTCGATACCGTCTCCGGCTCGATCCGATAACCCTTCTCCCGGAAAATCTCCCTGAGGCGCGCGGACAGAGAAACCGCCCTTCCCGCGAGCTTCTCATACAGTCCGTCCGTAAACAGGGTGTCGAACTGCAGGCCGAGGAGGAAGCCCTTTGCAAGAAGCGCTCCGTGCTGCTTCATCACAGAGAAGAAATGCTTCGGCGCTTCCTTCGGGAAGATCACAGCCTCGCCGCATAAGGCGCCCTGTTTTGTGCCGCCGATATAAAATGCGTCGCAGATACGCGAAAGATCCGGAAGGAACACATCGTTTCCGGGGCTTGCAAGCGCATAGCCGAGCCTTGCGCCGTCCACATACAGCTTCATCCCGTATTCATCGAGAATCCGGCGTATTTCCTGTAGTTCCGCCTTTGTATAAAGCGTTCCGTATTCCGTCGGCTGCGAAAGGTACACCGCCCCCGGGATCACCATATGCTCATAGGTCGGTTCAGAGAAAAAGTTCCGAAGATACGCCGAAAGTTCCGACGGATCCATCTTCCCTTCATGGGAAGGAAGCGGAAGCACCTTGTGTCCCG
>CACYBV010000358.1 GCA_902772745.1 uncultured Eubacteriales bacterium | reverse complement strand
TGGTCAACGGCGTAACCGAGGGCGGGGAGATCGTTTTTCCCACTTACGCCCTGGGTGAGCTGGAATACCCCTGCCGGGTTCCGGACGGCTGTGTCTTCATACTGGGCGACAACCGCGTCAATACGACGGACAGCAGACTGTTGGGACCGATTTCCCTGGAGAGCGTCGAAGGCAAGCTTATTACCATCTTGCGGAGACGCGAACTTTAAAACGGATGTTTCCCCGAAAGGGTAACACAATAAGAGAAAAATGGAGGAAAACAAATGAAGAAGATTCTTGCGATCCTGCTGGCTCTGATGCTGGTGCTGGTGAACGTGGCCGCGCTGGCTGATGCTACACTCTATGAGCCCGGTACTGGTAAAGATGAGGGAACTGATACGGTCGGAAACCCCCGCGTAATGGCGGCTTTGGCAAATGGTGGATCCATTAGTCTGGCAAAGGTGTATGAAGTTACCGGTCAGGACGGAGCGAAGATACCGAAGACTGACATTACGTTTACTGCTGAATTGGAAGATATTACGGATTCTACTGTTGATACAATGGAAGCCGTTCCTACTTTCTCCTATACCCCGTCTGCTGAAACAGCCGTGACTTTTGCTGCTGCTGGAGGCGAAAGCGCAGATGAAGGCGAAGGTGAAGGCGAAGGCGAAGATGAAGGCGAAGATGAAGGCGAAGGCGAAGGCGAAGGCGAAGCTGCAGCATCAAGCCTCACAGCTACCTATACCGATGCGAACCTGATCACCATTACTTTCCCGACGTATCCGGAAGTCGGCGTATATCACTACACTGTTAAAGAGACCGGAACTGCTTATGCTGGTGTGACTTACTCCAAAGATCTCATCATGAAGGTCACGGTTATCCGGCAGGACGGAGAACTGAAAATTGCCGGTGTGGCTCTCAGAGAAACTGAAACCGGCGAGAAGCTTGGTGAAATCACAAACGAGTACAAGGCCGGAACTCTGATTGTTAAGAAAACAGTGAGCGGCAACATGGGCAGCCAGGACGAAGACTTCACAATTGAAGTTACTTTCTCGGCTCCGTCCGGAAAAACAGTTAACAGCACGATCGGAATTGCTGTGTCCGACAGCACTGTTACAAGCATTACCGGTCAGGAAGCGATTACAGCGGTAGAGACCGGCGAAGCGGGATGGACAGGGAGCAAAACGGTTAAAGTTACCGTGAAGCATAACAGCACGATTACCTTCACCAACGTCCCGTATGATGTAACGTATAAGGTGGAAGAAACTGAAAAGAACGGATATACTGCAACCGGCGAAGTTACAGCCGCCACAGCGATGGGAACAAGTGAAACGACTGTAACCGTTAACAACGAGAAGAATATTATTATCGATACCGGTATTGCTCTGGACAGCGGCGTCTACATGCTGATCATGGCTCTGACCCTGGTTGGTGTGGCCGTTCTGGCTCTCCGGCGTCGGGAAGAGTATTGATTGACTGCTGAAAGCGGAAATCAGACTCAGAGAACCGTCAAAGTGAGGAACACGGGTTCCTCAAAGGACAAACCATAATCCCGTAATGGGATTCATCCCCGGGGACGGGTTCGGAAGGCTATGGCTTTCCGAACCCTCCCTGACGTGGGGTGACAAGGAGATACGGATGGGACGGAAACTTCTTCGGCTGCTGAACGGACTGATCACCTTCACGGTGACGGTATGCCTGCTGGCTGCCGGTTCTTATGCCGGTTACGCCCTGTGGGACAATCAGCAGATTTACGATTCCGCCGAGAGCGTGAACGAAGAACTGAGGGAGATCCGGTCCACGATTCACACACCGACGCTCTCCGCCATGGAACAGATGCTCGAGGAGAGCAGAAGAGTGCGCGAAGCAGAGGCCGCCGAACGGGCTGCCGCCGAAGCCGCGGCAGCGGAACAGAACGCCGCGGAAACGGAACGGACGTCCGAAGCGGAGACAGAAGCACCCGCGGCGGAAGAAAGAACAGCCGCGAGCGAAACAGCGGCGGCGGATGACGCGGCCGGCACGGAAACGGCGGGAACCGAAGAAACAGCGAAACCGGAAACTGCCGATGAAGCCGGGATCCGGGCGGACGGGCAGATTCCGGACAACGGCTCTTCAGAAGAAGACCCCGAATCCATAGGAACGGAAGCGTCCGGCGCAAATGCGGCGGACAGAACGGAAGCTTCCCCGGACGAAAAACCGGAAACAGACCAAACAGGTACTGAAACTGCGCAGACCGCAGTGCCGCAGACAGCGGAAGCGGCCGCGCAGCCGACCCCGGCGCCGGACGATGAAACCACAGCGGAACCGACCGCTGTGCCGACAGAAGAGACCGCGACGGAATCTGCAGCTACGCTGACTGCGGAGCCTGCAGCAGAACCTACAGCTGCGCCGACAGCGGAACCGACCGTCGCACCTACGGAGGTGCCTACACCGGAACCGACTCCGGACAATTCCCCTTTCGGGCAGCTGAAACAGATCAATCAGGACATTACGGCCTGGATTACCCTGCCCGGTACCGCCATCGACTATCCGGTGCTGCAGGGACCGAACAACTACAGTTATATCAATACGGACGTCTACGGCAATTTCGCGCTGGCAGGAAGCATCTTCCTGGATTCCAGGAACGACGCGGCCTACGGCGACCGGTACAGTCTGCTGTACGGACACAATATGTCGTATCACAAAATGTTCAGCGACATCAACCTTTATAAGAAGGAAACTTTCTTCAGCGAGAACACGCTGGGACTGATCCTTCTGCCGGACGGATTCCATATTCTTGAGTCCATATCCGTGGTCGTAACGCCCGCTTCGGACAGCGGACTGATGAATCCGGAGAACTGGGAACATTTTACGACCGAGCAGGTTATGGACGCTATGCTTTCCAGTGCGCTGCACGTCAACGAAAAGGGATTGGAAGACATGCGGACCATCATGGACGCCGGCGAGACCCCGCGCATCCTTGCCCTGAGCACCTGCTCGGAAGAGTTTACTGACGCACGAACGATCCTGCTCATGCTTCTCGAACCGGATGCCTGAGCGTTTCCGAATAGATCGTTGTTTCACTTGCCTGTTACCTGACCCGCTGCCGCGGGCCATCACGACGGAGTAAGCACACCTGTGTTTCAAAGGAGCTGCTGTCATGAAAAGCTTCAAAAGATTGTTGGCATTGTTCATTCTGCTGGCGATGGCGCTGAATGCGCTGCCGGCCTCGGCTGCGGTGGACGTGACCTCGCCCGAAGTGGAAGTGAGCATTTCGGCGGAGGGAACGATCGGTACACCGGACCAGTATACGGTTGAACTGATGCCTGAAAACGCGTCAAACCCCATGCCGGAAGGAACGGCCGGAGGCGTGTTTAAGGTGTCCAGAACCGGGGCGGGAACGGTAAAGATTCCGGGCATTCACTATGAAAATCTGGAAGTCTATACCTATACCATTTCACAGTATGCCGGGAACCATCCTTCCGCCACCGAGTACGACCGCAGAGTGTACGTCATGAAGGTGCAGGTCGTCCGGCTGGATGAGAAATACCAGGCGGTCATCAGCATCCGTGAAAAGGTGACGAAGGAAAAGGGGCCGGCGGCGTTCGTCAACAAATACGCGGAGACGAAGGTCACCGCGAAGAAGGTCTGGGACGACGCG
>CACYBV010000357.1 GCA_902772745.1 uncultured Eubacteriales bacterium | reverse complement strand
TGCAAACCTGGAAGGAAAATTACAAACGTACAACGCCGAATCCCTCGGAGCAGGTCCTGTTCATGACCGACAAAATGATCGAGAAGACGCAGGATGACATGCAGGTCATTCAGGAGGCGGCAAAGAACGACCTGTCGCTTCCGGAAGCGGCATACAGGTTTTCAAAGCTCCCGAAGCATCACGGGCTTGAAGACGATCGGGTGACGCCGCTTCGGGCACCGGTTCGTGAGTATTCGCAGGAAAATCCGTCAATCGCCGGGCCGGCGGTTCAGGGACCTGTACCAAAGAAGGGAAAAGGTCCTGTGACGGACCTGGATAAAGCATCCGCGGAACTGGAGAAACTGGAGAAAGCGCTTGAGGGAGCGGACCCCAAATGGATGTGGAGCTCCTCGAATGAGTATTTCAGGATGAAGAAAAGCGTCAAAAACCTGAACAAGTGGCTGAGGGAGAACAAGCGGCAGTTTCGGGACCCGAAATCCGCGGAATATAAAAACGCACGCAGAAAATACCTGAGACGCCTGGAAAATTCGGTCGGGAAAGTGTCGGAATATCTCGACAAGAAACAGACGGATTTCAATAAAAACGGCGAAAGAAGAGACGACCCCGGAAATCAGAAGTGGGAACAGCGGCGGATTCGGAGTGCCCTGCACAGTTTTGATACACTCAGAACGCTTCAGGGCAGCCGCAGGCAGTCGGAAGATTTTTGCGTCTGAAAACGGGACACAGGCTGCAGCACAGAATGATCCGGGCGGACTGAGCCTGTGAACGAAGGATTTCCGGGCGAAAATCCTTGACAAATCCCGAAAAAGGATTATACTTTTACGTACAGCGTTGATGAGGACAGTAGCGGACCAGGTTTTCATTTGCAGCGAAGGGCGGACGGTGGAAGCGCCCATGATGAAACGGTTTCGTGAAAACCACCTCGGAGCGGCTTTAATACAGCCCGTGTACTGCCGCGTAAGTGCAGAGAATGAGGCGAAGCAATAGCTTTCGCAAAATAGGGTGGAACCGCGTGAATTTACCACGCCCCTTGTTCAGGCAATGCTCCTGGCAGGGGGCGTTTTTAAGTCCTGAGGGGCAGAAGAACCTTTGGGACGATAGTCACAGAAGAAGGAGAAGATTATGAAAATCACATTAAAAGACGGCTCTGTGAAAGAGTATTCCGAGCCGAAATCCGTTATCGAGATCGCTGCGGACCTCTCGGAAGGCCTCGCGCGTGTCGCCTGCGCCGGTAAGGTGAACGGCGAAGTCGTGGATCTTCGGACCGTTGTATCCGAAGACGCGGAGCTGCAGATCCTGACTGCTTCCGATCATGAGGGCGGCCTTTCGACGCTTCGGCATACCTGCTCACATGTGATGGCGCAGGCCATCAAGCGCCTGTATCCGACGGCGAAACTCGCGATCGGCCCAAGCATTGACAACGGTTTTTACTACGATATCGACTTTGAACAGCCGATCACGGCTGACGACCTTCCGAAGATCGAGGACGAGATGAAGAAGATCGTCAAGGAAGCGCTGCCCCTCGAGCGTTTTGAGCTCCCCCGCGCCGAGGCGATCGCTTTTATGAAAGAAAAGGACGAACCGTACAAGGTCGAACTGATCGAAGACCTGCCGGAAGACGCTGTGATCAGTTTCTACAAACAGGGCGACTGGGTGGATCTCTGCGCCGGCCCGCATCTGATGAACACGAAAGCGGTCGGAAAGGCCTATAAACTGATGAACATCGCCGGCGCGTACTGGCGCGGCTCCGAGAAGAACAAGATGCTGACGAGAATCTACGCGACGGCATTCGGAAAGAAGGAAGAGCTGGAGCAGTATCTCACGATGCTCGAAGAAGCGAAGAAGCGTGACCACAGGAAGCTCGGAAAAGAGCTGGACCTCTTCATGCTTTCAGACTACGGCCCGGGCATGCCCTTCTTCCTGCCACACGGCGTTATCCTCAAAAACGCGCTGATGGATTACTGGCGTAAAATTCATAAGAAGGCCGGCTATCTGGAAATCTCGACGCCGATCATTTTAAACCGGGTGCTCTGGGAGACTTCCGGTCACTGGGAGCATTATCATGACGATATGTTCACGCTTTCGACGGAAGACGGCGAGTTTGCCATCAAGCCGATGAACTGCCCCGGAAGCATCCTGGTTTATCAGAGCCAGCCGCGTTCCTACCGCGATCTTCCGCTTCGCCTGGCAGAGCCTGGCATCGTCCACCGCAATGAAAAATCCGGACAGCTGCACGGACTGATGCGTGTGCGCTGCTTCACACAGGACGACGCGCATACCTATATTACACAGGACCAGATCAAGGACGAGGTTCGCAGAATCGTTGAGATTATCGACGGAATGTATAAGCTTTTCGGATTTACTTACGGCGTTGAGCTTTCGACGAGGCCGGAAGATTCGATGGGTACGGATGAAGAATGGGAAGCGGCGGAAAGCGGCCTGAAGGAAGCTCTGGAAGCACTTGACCTTCCTTATACGATCAACGAGGGCGACGGCGCTTTCTACGGACCGAAAATTGACTTCCACCTTGTAGACTGTCTGGGCCGCGAATGGCAGTGCGCGACGATCCAGCTCGACTTCCAGCTTCCGCAGCGCTTCGAACTGGAATACATGGGCGAGGACGGAAAGAAACATCGCCCGATCATGATCCACCGTGTTGTTTTCGGCTCGATCGAGCGTTTCATCGGCATCCTGACCGAGCATTTCGCCGGCGCTTTCCCGACCTGGCTTGCTCCGGTGCAGGTAAAGGTGCTTCCGATCTCCGATAAATTCGAAGCCTATGCAAAGCAGGTAACGGAAGCACTCGAAGCGGAAGGCATCCGTGTCGAAGCTGATCTGCGCTCCGAGAAGATCGGCTACAAGCTCCGTGAAGCGCAGCTTTGGAAGGTCCCTTACATGCTGATTGTCGGCCAGAAGGAAGAGGAAGCGGGTCTTGTGTCCGTGCGTTCCCGCGTGAACGGCGACGAAGGCCAGAAGAGCCTGCCGGACTTCAT
>CACYBV010000356.1 GCA_902772745.1 uncultured Eubacteriales bacterium | reverse complement strand
TGGAGCCAATGGGGATCGAACCCATGACCTCTCGCGTGTGAGGCGAACGCTCATCCCGGCTGAGCTATGGCTCCATATTCTGTCCCGAAAAAGGACTTCTCTCGCGGAACAGAATGTAGTATAGCACATTTCTTGCCTGTTTGCAAGTCTTAGTTTTTCAGACTCTGAACCGGTGCCGGAATCCGGCCTCCGCGGGCGATAAAAGCATCTGCTGACTCCGGATGCACCGGCATCACCGGCGCGGAGCCAAGGAGGCCGCCCAGTTCGATCCGGTCGCCGACTTTTTTCCCGGGTACAGGTAAAAGCCGGACGGCGGTCGTTTTCCCGTTAATCATCCCGACAGCCGCCTCGTCCGCAATGATTGCGGAAATTGTGGAGGCAGGCGTTCCGCCCGGAATCGCGATCATATCGAGACCGACCGAGCATACACAGGTCATGGCTTCAAGCTTGTCCAGGGTCAGCGTACCCGCTTCTGCGGCCGCAATCATACCCTCGTCTTCCGAAACCGGGATAAAAGCACCGGATAAGCCGCCGACGGAAGAGCTCGCCATCAGGCCGCCTTTCTTGACCGCATCATTCAGAAGAGCCAGCGCAGCTGTTGTTCCATGGGTTCCGCAGCGCTCGAGACCCATTTCCTCAAGAATCCGGGCAACGGAGTCGCCGACGGCAGGGGTTGGCGCAAGGGAAAGATCGACAATTCCGAAAGCCGTGTCCAGGCGTTTCGAAGCTTCCTGCGCAACCAGCTGACCCATTCGGGTTACGCGGAAGGCTGTTTTCTTAACAGTCTCTGCCACGACGTCAAAAGGAGCGCCTTTGACATCCTGCAGCGCATGGTATACAACCCCGGGGCCGCTGACACCGACATTGATAACTTTTTCAGCTTCTCCCGCACCATGGAAGGCGCCGGCCATGAAAGGATTGTCTTCGACGGCATTGCAGAAAACCACGAGCTTCGCGCAGCCGATCCCGTCTCGGTCCGCTGTACGTTCTGCAGTTTCCCTGATCACTTCGCCCATCATCCGTACAGCATCCATGTTGATACCGGCTTTTGTGGAACCGACGTTGACTGAAGAACAGACAATATCGGTTGCTGAAAGTGCTTCGGGAATTGAACGAATCAGCTTTTTGTCTGCTTCGGTCATACCTTTCTGGACAAGCGCGGAAAAACCGCCGATAAAATTGACACCGCAGCTTTTCCCGGCGCGGTCAAGCGCCTCAGCAAAACACACATAGCTGTCCGTCTCCGAAGGAGCTGCCACAAGAGCAACCGGCGTCACGGAAATCCTCTTGTTGACGATCGGAATTCCGAATTCCGATTCAATTTCCTCACCGACAGCGACAAGGCGTTCTGCATAGCGGGTGATTTTTTCATAAATCTTCTCACAGGCGCGCTTTGGGTTCGGATCGGCGCACGACAGGAGGGATATGCCCATCGTGATCGTACGGACGTCGAGGTGCTGCTGATCGATCATATGAATCGTGGAAAGAATTTCATTTCTGCTGATCATAAGCGTATCCTCAGATCCGATGCATCGCTTCAAAGCTGTCTTCCCGCTGAATACGGATGGACAGGTTCATTTCCTGTCCCGTATGAAGCAGGAGCTCTGAAAGCTCAGAAAAACTGATTTCACAAAGTGCTGTGTCAACAAGCATGATCATGGTGAAATATTCCTGCATAATGGTCTGGCTGATATCCAGCACATTCACCCTATGCTCCGCGAGGATTCCGGTCACCTGGTGGATAATGCCGACACGGTCTTTTCCGATTACTGTAACAATAGCTCTCATAATGTTTTCTCCGCTCCTTCAGTGTCTGTCGTCAAGGATACCCGAATTTCTGGGAATCAGGGAATCGTACATTGTCGCATTGGTGCGGTTCTGCATATAGCGCGCGTCTCCGCCTCTTCTGCGGTACTCCAGAATATCCCCCGGCTGGCATTCAAGGGCCTCACAGATTTTCGCAAGTGTGGAAACCTTTACCGCCTTGGCCTTCCCGGTCTTGAGAATCGACATATTGGCCAGGGTGATCCCGACACGCTCCGCCAGCTCCGAAACGCTCATCTTACGGATGGCAAGCATCACGTCGATATTAAAAACAATTTCTCCGGCGGCTTCATCTTCCGCCAGAATCATATCTTTTCTTCTGTCTTCTTCCATCCTGCCCTCCTTAAATAGTCAGATCGCTTTCCTGCTGCAGATCCGCCGCTTTCTTAACCAGATGCGACAGGGCTGCACAGGCAACGGAAACTGCTGCGCCTAAGAATACCACCATCAGTAGCGCAATCGCGGCGGAAGCATGATTCATACCAAGAAGGAACATGACAACGTCTCCGGCAAAGACCAGCGCACTGTCAATGGCCGCGAGCAACGCAATCCGACGAAGCAGCATGGAATTGTCCATGGAAAACGAGCGGTCCTGCCCGATATTCACTGCTACTTTCCAGGCAAAAAACGCCGCGATGAAACAGGGGACAGCGGTAAGCCAGGAAAAGACGAGCCACGGAACATACCAGGAACTGAATTCCGGAGCGCTCTCTATAAGTCCGCGACCGAGGAAAGGAATCAGCAGTCCGTACACAAGCAGTGCGAGAACCGTGAGTCCGATTATAATGGTTTTCAGCCATACGGCCAGATTTTTCTGTGTCATACAAAGTATCCTCCGTTTTTCCGTAACCCCCGGGATTACTCCGTTTTCGGATAATAAATTCCGAAAAGGTTTTCACGATAGGACTCATTATAGCCGATAAGCTATCGTTTGTCAATGTCAATTTATCATTTTACGGTAAATCGAATGAATGGTTT
>CACYBV010000355.1 GCA_902772745.1 uncultured Eubacteriales bacterium | reverse complement strand
CCAGATAGCTGTCATTCGCCACCTCTTCGGCGTCCTCCCGATTCCCGAGAATCCGTTCGGAAAGCCGGAGGAGCAGCGCTTCGTATGCTTCTTTTGTCTCTTTTATTGCAGTCTCGTCCCGGTTGAGATACAGATCGATGATTGCGCGCTCATCCATGGATCCTTTTCCTCCTTTCCCGGTCCTCTCACCTTCTATTGCGGAATTTCCGCCTCGGGGGTTACATCGGCTTCCGATATTTTTGTATGATAAATGGCGGAATCCTCCGGATTCCGCTCCGGAAGATACAAAACTCAAAAAACAGTTCCATTTCCGATGCATTTTTCCGAAACTGTGCTATAATAAATATAACTGATCTGATCGTGAAAAGGAACTGTCGTTATGGAATTTTCCAGTCAATTTTCCCGTCTCCTCCTCGGCTTCAAATATACGCACGACGACGGAGATCAGGAGCCGCTGAGCTCCATGTACAAAAAAGTCCTCCAGATCGCCTGGCCCGCGGCTCTCGAGGGCCTTCTGCTCACTTTAATGAATTCGTTTGACACGATGATGGTCGGAAAGCTTGGCCCGGCGGCGATCACCTCGGTGGGTTTATGCGCCCAGCCGCGGATGATCATCCTGCTCGTGGCGCAGGCGATCTGTACCGGGACGATGGCGGTCATTGCACGGAGGAAGGGCGAAAACCGTCAGGATGCGGCAAACTCATGCCTTCGGCAGTCGCTGCTTCTCGTGACATTCATCGGCGTGCTGATGACGGTACTCGGCATTCTTCTCGCGACGCCGCTTCTCAGGCTTGCGGGAGGTGCGGAAGATACGCTTTCAGACGCGGTCATTTATTTCCGGGTCATTTCACTCGCCTTTATTCCGAACTGCTGGGCGATCTGCATCTGCTCGGCGATGCGCGGCATCGGCAAGACCCGGATTACGATGGTTGTCAATGTCTCAGCGAACCTCGTGAACATTTTTCTGAACTACTGCCTGATCAGCGGGCACTTAGGCTTCCCCGCCCTCGGCGTCCGGGGCGCTGCAATCGCAACCGCGATCGGCACCTGTGTCTCGAGCGTTATCGCGATCGTCTTCGTTATGCAAAAGAGCGGGTATCTGTCGCTCCGGCCGTTTAAAGGCTTCCGCTTTGACAAATCAACGCTCGGCGCTATCGTCAAGGTCGGCTCCGGCACAATCCTCGAATCCGTCTGCATGCGGATCGGCTTCCTTATTAACGGCAAGCTGATCGCAGGCGTCGGCACGGCAGCCTTCGCGGCCTCCCAGATCGTCGGCCAGGTCAGCTCCCTGACCTTCTGTCTCGGCGACGGCGTGTCGTCGGCCTGCACCTCCCTTGTCGGCCAGTCCCTCGGTGCAAACACCAAGAAAAAGGCCATGGCCTATGTGCATGTCGGCGAACGGATCTCAATCTTCATGTCCGCCGCGATCATGCTCTTCACCTTCTTCGGAAGGAACTGGCTGCCGACGCTGTTCACCGACGACCGCTTTGTCATCTACGGCTGCGCGGTTTCCTTCCTCGTGCTGCTTCTCGGAATTTATCCGCAGAATATGCGCGTCATGCTCGCAGGCTGTCTCCGGGGCGCGGGCGATGTGCGCTACGTCGCCTTTGTGTCTCTGATCAGCGTCGCGATTCTCCGGCCGCTTCTCACATGGATCTGCTGCTATCCGCTGAATCAGGCTTTCCCCAATGCGCAGTTTGCGTTCACCGGCCCCTGGATCAGCTTCGTCATCGACGCTTTGGTGCGCTGGATCCTGCTGCACATCCGGGTGAAGAAAGGGCAGTGGGTCAATATCAGGCTGTAAGGCGGAAGGAAACGTCCCGGCCTTCCCTTCCGAAGAAGGCCGAAGGCCTACTCTCCCAGCATTTCTTTCCGATAAGGATTCCCGCTCTTCGCGTTGAACCCGTCCGGCAGGTAGCGCGCCGGAATATAGTCCTCATACTTCAGATCCATAAAATAGTTGCAGAAAATGATCATGACATAGGTAATTGTATTTTCCTCAATCGTTCCGTCTGCTTCCGGAGTTCGGATCGCGTAGACAAAGCCCTGATAGGAGTCCGCGAACATCGCCAGCGGGTTTTCGGGGTTTTCAAAACTTGTCACGCCGTAATATCCCTTGTAAGGTGTAGATTCATACGCATCAAGGCGCCTCATCTCTTCCTCATAATCCGCATCACTGTAGCGCACCGTGAGATAGCTCAGGTACTGCGCGTCCCAGGGATTATAGTAGGTCATGCGGTATTCGAGGACCTCCATGTCCTTTGTGACTTTCTCCGGGAAAATGGACTGGTCCATGCCCCACTTTGTGCGGTACTCTTCGTCCGCGTTCTCCCCCATGTAGCGGCTGTAATTCCGGACGTCCTGATCGTCCTTCACGCCGGCCTTCGCCCCGCCGTAAGCCAGAAAGTAAATCAGTCCGCCGACAATCAGGTTCTGCACCAGAACGGCGCCGATCACGATCAGCGCGATCTTCCATCCAAGGCGTATTTTCCGCTTCTTTTCAAACTTTTTCAGGCTCTCGGCCTCGGATTTATGCTTTTCTATCTGAGGTTCCGGCGCTTTCAGGTGCCGGTACACCTCCGAACATTCTTCACAGCCCGGAAGATGCGCCTCAATCATTTCCCTGCTTGATTCCGAGACCATGTTTTCCGT
>CACYBV010000354.1 GCA_902772745.1 uncultured Eubacteriales bacterium | reverse complement strand
CAACCGCAGGGGCTGGTACTGCGTCATGACGCCGACCGTATCGACGCCGGAGTTGATACAGTTTGAAAGCGGGAAATCGATAATCCGGTATTTCCCGCCGAAGGAGACTGCCGGCTTCGCCATATGCGCCGTCAGCACTCCGAGACGACTGCCCTGGCCGCCGGCCAGCAGCATCGCTATCATTTCTTTTTTCATGCTCATAATCGCACCTCTGTGGCTGTCATATTTATGATGGTATAGTATAACATGTTTTTTTGCATTTGTGAATAGATTTTACTAAAATATTTTTTATCTGATCCTCTCTGATTGTACAGATCAGACAAAAAGGTTTCGGGGGAGATATGGAAAGTGACGAAAAAAAGGAGAGCAGACCGGCGCTGCTCTCTCCTGTTCAAAAAGAGCACCGGAATACACTCTCGGTTCCCGGTGCTCTTTTATGCTGTTTATGCGGCCCGCAATGAGGAAAGCGGACGTATGTCTTCGTACAGAGATTTAACGAATGCCGGAAGTCCCGGAATGCGCTTTATTCCGCTTCCGGCAATCAGGACTCTTACCGCTGTATCTTGACCTTGCTCGGCGAGCATCTCCACATCGCATGCAGGAGCTTCTCGTTCGGCTCGAAAGTCAGGATGTGGGTCGCTCCCTTGCTGGTGTAGATGATTGTATAGGACTGGTCCGCATCCTTCTCATGAGAGGTATAATCCTCGAAAACGATGGACTTGTCCTCCTGTTTCTGCTTCAGCCACTCTTCGTTCGTCACCTGTACGGATTCGACATCGCTCATCTCGACGCGCAGCTTGTTTTTCCGGATCTGCTCGCTGTAGATCGCATCCACCGAGAGCTCCGAAGTCACGAAAACGTACTCGTACTCGACCTTCAGATACCGGTGAGTGAACATGACGCCGATGATGATGACTGCGACGCCGACGATGCCCCACGAGCCGTAGGGGCTGCTGATCATAAAGATCAGGACCGCAAGCACGAGCACGATAACCAGCAGGTAATACGGAATCTTATACCATGGACTTTTCCGTTTAATGAGCCATTCGGCGTAAATATCCTGATTCATACTCTTTCCTTTCCAAAGTCTCCCCTTCGTTACGGGGTTCCGTCAGCTTCGGAGCACCGCTCCGTACTTCTCCGAAAGTGCCGCAAGCACCGCATCTGTATATCCGTTCATCTCCTGCTCCGAGAATGCATGCTGGTCCGGTGTGAAGACGACGCTGAAAGCCATGCTCTTCTTCCCGGAGGGAAGATTCGGACCTTCGTATACGTCGAAGAGACGGACCGATGTGACATAGGGGCAGGCACCGGCGATGGCTTCTTCAATCTGTTCGCAGCTGATCTCCCTGTCACAGACAAAGGCGAAGTCGCGTTTCTCGACATCGAACTTCGGCAGCGGACGGTACTTTTTCATATTGTTATCATATTTCGAAAGTGCCGATAAGTCAAGCTCTAAAATGTACGCAGGCGTCCTGAGAACGAGTTCGTCCGCGATTTCGTACTTCACTTTTCCAAGAACACCGATTTTTTCGCCGTCAAGAAGAATCGCCGCGGTCTGGTAGGGATGCAGGAAGGAAGTATCCGAAGCTTCATAACGGAACTTCACGCCGTAGCTTGCCGCCGCCGTATCCGCAAGGCCTTTCAGGGTAAAGAAGTTCTCTTCCGTTCCGAAAACGCCGACGCAGAGGGTTTCACGCTCCTCCGGATAATCCTCGAGCGGAAGGGATTTCGCGAGGAAGGCTTTTCCGATCTCGAAAAGCCGGCCTTCGATCGTTCCGCGCTTCTCATTCCGCTGGATTGCCTGAAGCATCTGGGGAACGAGCGTCGTACGCATCAGGGAAAGGTTTTCGTTGATCGGGTTCAGGATGCGGATCGCCCGGCGCTCCGGCGCAGAATCAGGAAGCCGCAGAAGCTCGAAATCCTCCGGTGAGAAGAAGGAATAATGGATGGCTTCACAGGCGCCGGCCGCCGCCAGATTCTGACGAAGCCGGAGAAGCGCCTTCTGGTGAATGTTCCGACCGCCGGATGTGACGCGCGCTGTCGGCATGAAGGTCGACTGCACATGGTCGTATCCGTACATGCGGATGACTTCCTCCGCCACGTCCTGATAGGCTTCCATGTCCTCGCGGTAAGCCGGGATCCTGAGGGAAAGCGTATCTCCGTCAAGCTCCGGCTGCATCGAAAGGCGCGACAGGATGCTGACAATTTCCTGATCCGGAACCGTGATTCCCAGAACGCCGTTGACGCGTTTCACACTGACCGTAAGCGGTTTCGGGTCGATGCTGTTTCCGGTATTCGCGTCCACATGGGTGGAGCTTACGGTTCCGCAGCCGAGTTCCTCCACGAGATGCAGCGCGCGCTTCATCGCCATGACGGTCGTATATTCGTTGACGCCCTTACTGAAAACCGCGCTGGAGTCCGAAGCCTGCCCGAGTGCTCTCGAGGTCTTCCGTACATTGTCTCTCGCAAATTTCGCGGCTTCGAAGACGACGCCTGAAGTCGTATCCCGGATCTCCGAATTCAGACCGCCCATGATGCCCGCCAGAGCCACCGGCTTCTCGCCGTCGCAGATCACGAGGTTGTCCCGGTTCAGCCGGAACTCCTTCTCGTCAAGCGTGACGATCGGTTCGTTCGGATCTGCCCGCCGCACTTCAATGTGCGACTGCGAAAGGAAAGCTTCATCGAAGGCATGCATCGGCTGTCCGAGTTCCTTCAGGACATAGTTTGTGATGTCGACGATGTTTGAAATCGAATTGCAGCCGACAAGCGCGAGCCGGCGCCTCATCCAGGCCGGGGACTCGGCGATCTTTACGTCGTAAACGTAATGGCCGATGTATCTCGGGCAGAGGTCCGGCGCCGAAACCGTGACTGTAAGATCCGATCCCGTGACTTCCGCCTTGGTTTTATGCTCCGTATAGGAGAGATCCGGTTCGTGAAGCGGTGCATTCAAAACCGCGGCGACTTCGCGCGCGATTCCGAAAATGCTCATCGCGTCCGGACGGTTTGCGTAAATGCTCACATCGTAAATCCAGTCGTCAAGGCCGGTGATTTCCTTTACGTCCGCACCGGGCTCGGAATCATCCGGGAGCGCCAGCAGTCCGTTGTAGCCCGCGCCGGGATAGAGGTCTTCCGTGAGGCCGAGTTCGGTTCCCGAGCAGAGCATTCCGCAGGAATCGTAGCCCCGGAGCTTTCCGGCTTTGATTTCCATCAGGCCTTCGACGGTCACGTGGTCCTTCGCGGTCGCATAGACCTGCGCACCGACAAGCGCGAGCGGGAACTTTCCGCCGGCATGCACATTGTCGGCGCCGCAGCATACCTGGAAAGTACCGTATGATCCGGCGTTTACCATGCACAGCGAGAGATGCGTGCCTTCGATCGGTTCGCAGGATTCGACAAGACCGACGACGACGCCTTTGATGTCCTTTCCGACCTGGTAGAATTCCTCCACCTCGAAGCCGCAGGAGAACAGCTTTTCCTCGAGAACTTCTGGGGTGACATTGATATCCACATATTCTTTTAACCAGCTAAGGGGTAATAACATTTTTCCACCTCCCCTTCTCAGTCGTCAATCTGCGACAGCACCCGCAGATCCGACTCAAACAGCAGCTTGATATTGTTGTATCCGTACTTCAGCATCGCGATGCGCTCGAGACCCACGCCGAACGCGAATCCGCTGTATACATCCGTATCGATGCCGCAGCCTGCGAGCACCTTGTTGTTGACGACGCCCGCGCCGAGGATCTCGATCCAGCCCGTGCCCTTGCAGAGAGAGCAGCCGCAGCCTTTGCACTGGAAGCAGCTCACATCCACCTCGACCGATGGCTCGGTGAAAGGGAAATACGAGGGGCGGAGTCTGGTCGTCGTGCCCTCGCCGAAGATCTTCTGAACGATCTCGTCCAGCATGCCCTTGAGGTCGCCGAGCGTGATGCCTTTATCGACGACAAGCCCTTCCATCTGCGTGAACATCGGCGAATGCGTCGCGTCATCGTCCGAACGGAACACTTTTCCGGGGGAAATGATCTTGATCGGCGGCTTTTTCTCCTCCATGACGTGAATCTGCCCTGCGGAAGTCTGGGTCCTTAAGAGGAACTCCGGAGACAGGTAGAAGGTATCCTGCATATCTCTCGCCGGATGGTCCTGAGGCGTATTCAGCGCGGTAAAATTGTAGTAATCCTTCTCGATTTCGGTTCCTTCATAAATGTCGAAGCCGAGGCCGGCGAAAATATCGATCAGCTGGTTTGTTACAAGAGTCACCGGATGCAGGTTTCCCTTCGGGCGCATCAGAGAAGGCATCGTCACATCGATTTTCTCCGCCTCGTAACGCTTCTGCATCTCGAGTTCCCTAAGCGCCGTGTTTTTCTGATCGAAAAGCTCCTGCGCCCAGTTCTTGATTTCATTGACTTTCTTTCCGAAATCCGCCTTCTCCTCTTTCGGGATTTTGCCCATTTCCTTCATCAGCGAGCCGATGAGGCCTGTCTTGCCGTCGAAAACCGACTTCCGGTATTCATAGACACTCTTCGAGTCCAGAATACGCTGAAGGTTCCCCTGTACCTGTTCGCGTATAGCCTGAAGCCTTTCGCGAAGTTCCGTTGATTCCCCCATGTTTTCCTCCTCTGTATGCAATATAAAAATCCCTGAGACTCCGTAAAGTCTCAGGGACGAAAAATCTTTTCCGCGGTACCACCCTGGTTCTGCCGCTTTCGGGATGCCGGGTCCTTATTTCCCTTCCGAAAAGCGCAGCACTTCATTTGCCTCTGACGCGGGCAGGCGTCCGGACCTACGCAGCATTCCCGGGAAGATTTCCCGGGCTTTCCTTCAGCCCGGCGGCTCCGGTGTGAAATTCGTCCCCTGTCTGAACATCGGAGCGCTTTCAGCCGCTGACGCCCCCTCTCTACATGAAAACAGGTTCCTACTGTGCACCTTCACAGCTTTGATGGGCATTATAACACAGAAATGTCGGGAAAGTCAAGTCCTGTCCTGGCAGATCCTGCGGTAGGCGCGGATGATCTCCTGCAGCAGTTCTTCCTGGTCGTAATCCGGCCGGCAGACAATATACCGTTCACGCTCAAAGCTCAGGTTCCGGATCCGGAGCCCGAAAATCTTCTTCTGCTTCAGTTCCTCGCTGCAGGCGCTTTTCGGAAGCACGGAGCAGCCGAATCCGCGCGCCACAAGATCTTTTACGGCGCGAATGCTGTCAATCTCCATAATCACATGAAAACTCTGCGGCTTCAGTCCGTTTTTTTCAAGCGCTGCGGCAAAGAGCGTATGCGCTGACATGTCGCTGCCCCGAAGAATCAGTTTTTCTTTCTGCAGACGGTCGATGCTGACGGATTTTTTCCCTGAAAGCGGATGTGAAGCCGGAACGATCAGGAGCAGTTCGTCCGTATCCATCGGTATCTGCCTGAACCTGTCGGTATCTGCCTTTCCCTCCGCAACATAGAAATCCAGTTCCCTGTGGTCGAGCATCTCCTGCAGCTGGTCTTCGTCTGCCGTCGTGATGCGTAACAAGATGCCCCGCTCCGGAGCGAAAGAGGCAAGCGCCGCGGTAACAAGATCGCTTTCCGGCAGATGTGTCATTCCCGCAAGAAGCACTCTCCCGACCGTTTTCCTGCCGAGGATCTCCTGCTTCATTTCCTCTTCGATCGCCCGGATCCGGTAGGCCGTCCGTACGATCAGCTCGCCTTCCTTCGTCAGCATCAGCTCCGGCCTCGTGCGTTCGAAAATACGGCAGCCGTAGATTTCCTCCAGTTTCTGGATCTGCTGGCTGACTGCGGGCTGTGTCAGAGAAAGAATCTCTGCCGCCCTCGTAAAGCTGTTCTGCTCGTAAACAGCGAGCAGGGTTTTAAGTTTCGAATCGATCATCTTACTGTCCTTTCCCAAAGCCAATAGATCCCTGCTTCGGGTGAGGGATGTCATCGAATCCTTTTTGCCGGTTCGCGCATTTCTTCCGAAAAACTCCTTTCCCGGACCGGCGGCAGAAATACGGCCGGTTTCTCATTAGAGGAAATCCGGCCGTTTTTATGCATTATAATTTGAAATTATCAGGATCCGAACCGCTGCGCGTGTTTCTCTTCAGCGAATTCAGAAGGGCCGTGTCTTCGTTACGGACTGCAAAGCCACAGGCCTCAGTATTCGACGCATTCCTTCTTCCCTGCATGTCAAATACACCCAGTCTTTCCTGGGGTATCCGGACGCCGCTTGGGAAGAAATACCGATACATGTTTTGTGTCCTCCGGTGAGGTGATGAATAGTCACTTCGGGGAGCGCTTTCACTCTGCTTATATTATACACAAAAACGCCGAAAAATCAAGGACTTCCGGCGTTTATGTTTTGGTTATACAAGCAACAGGGTTCGGATCTCGTAAGGTCTGATTTCAAGCGGAATTTCAGATCCTTCTCCGAGTTTTCCGACGTTTTTTTCCAGAAGGTCCGTTTCATAAACCGCGTCATACCGCCGCCCGAAACGAAGCGTCGTTTTCGTCCGGACGCCTTCGGATTCGTACAGGCGCAGTATGAGGCCTTCTCCGTTCTCCGAAAGCTTTACCGTCTCCGGCATGACGTTTTTCGCATCACAGGAAACAAATCCGTATTCCGAAGGGAGTGTTCCGCCGCCGGAAGTTTCCCTGAAGAGAAGCGGCCGGTTCAGTTCATATGCCGCGCGCACCGTACCTGCATCCCGGAAAGATCCCTTATGCGGCAGCAGGGAGTAGGTGAATTCATGCTTTCCGATATCCGCCCGTTCGTCGGGATAAGTCCCGGTCTTGACAAGGGACAGGCTCATCAGGTTCCCGAGGAAGCTGTGGCCGTATTTACAGTCATTTAAGAGGCTGACGCCGTAGCCGCCTTCCGAGAGGTCCACCCATTTCTGGGCACAGACTTCGAATTTCGCCGCGTCCCAGGAAGTGTTGCGGTGGGTCGGACGCGCAACCGATCCGTACTGGATTTCGCAGGTTGCCTGATCCGCGAGCACATCCACCGGGAACAGAGCCTTCAGGATGATATGGTCCTCGTGCCAGGAGAGATCGGTCACAAAATCAATCCGCCGGTTTTTCTCGTAGAAGCGGACCGTCTGCCTGATTTCCGAGTCCATATACCTTCTGATGATCTCAATTTCCGCAATTCCGCCGCGCACGGCAGTCCTCTTCGCGCTGACGTCTGTTATATCCCAGTACTTGGTTTCGTAATAACTGCAGAGTTCCCAGTTGTCATAGTCATAAGGGTAGTTTTCGTAAGCCCGAAGGAGGTTCAGCTTTTCGCCGGGCGCGTTGACGACCCGCTCGTTTTCGCAGTCATAGAGTTCCGTGATCAGCATGGATTCGTCAAACACCGCTTCATAGAAGGGGGTTCTCACCGTGAGGCCGCCCTGACCGTTTTCGCGGAAGGAAAAGCCCTGCGTCGGGCCAGGATCGCCTGAGATCACTTTATAGCCGAATGCAGGAATATTTTCCGCATACAGGACGCCCCGGTCGGTTTCGATGTACTGGGAGCTCTCAAATCCGTTCGGATTCCACACAAGGATGCCGGGATCCCGAACCGCGTCCGAAAGAACGGAAAGTACGGTGTCGATCTCCGCTCCGGCTTCGAAATTCACAACCGCATAATCCTCGTCGCAGTGCTTGTAAACCTCGCGGATCGATGAACCGGGAATGATGTCATGGAACTGGTTCAGAAGCACCGTCTGCCAGTTCCTGCGGAACACCTCCGAAGGATACGGGATCATAAGGAGCTGCTTCCCGACGGAAGACAGTGTTTCGGCGTTTTGAAGCAGGAATTCGCTCTTCCGGTTGTTCCGCTTGTTTTTTGCCTGGCTCGTGTAGGTTCCGCGGTGCTTCTCGAGGTACAGTTCGCCGACCCATTTCGGGGTGCGGCGGATCATTTCGGCGTTTTTCAGGAACTTCTCCCGGGCAATCGCGAGGAAATCAGCGGCTTTCATCATCCGCGCCTTCGGCTGGCCGGGAAGGCCGTACTGAAGCCGCTTCTCGCGTTCGATCATCTCCTCTGTCGGTCCGCCGCCGCCGTCTCCGTACCCGAATGTCACCAGGACTTCGTCGCAGTACTCCTTCTGCTGGTAACGCTCCCAGGACCCGAGGTTCATCGCCGGCGTCGTATCGCCGGTATAGGTCGTGCCGCGGTCGTCTCCGCCGTTTTTCACATGGTTTCTTGCGGTCAAAAACCAGGTGAAAATTTCCGTGCCGTCGATGCCCTGCCACAGGAAACTGTCATAAGGCAGCTTGTCCGTTTCGTTCCAGCTGATTTTCGATGTGACAAAACAGTCCACGCCGGACTTTTTCAGGATCTGCGGAAGCGCCGCGCTGTAGCCGAATACATCCGGGAGCCAGAGAATATGCGAATCGACGCCGAATTCCTCTTTCATGAAGCGTTTTTCGTGCAGAATCTGGCGGACAAGCGACTCGCCGGACGGAAGGTTGCAGTCCGCTTCAAGCCACATCGCGCCT
>CACYBV010000353.1 GCA_902772745.1 uncultured Eubacteriales bacterium | reverse complement strand
CTTTCTGAGGCCCGGTCTCATCAGCCGGAATAAGGTGGTTTACGAAGGCCCGATCGGAGTCCCTTTAAGCGAGAGACTGCAGGCGGAAATTGGGAAAAGCGATTTTTTCTATATTATCGAACAGATTGCGGATGTACAGCAGAGACTGCAGGCAGGCGGCTTTCGATGGGACCAGGTGCTGTGGGACATCCGCTATGCGTATTTCAACGAGGCCACGAGGGAAGTGTATTTTATCTATCTTCCGGCCGCCGATCCCTCGGAACCGAGGGGGAATATCCGGTACTTTGTTGAAAGCATTATGTACTCTGTGCGGCCCCAGCCGGGACCGGATACGGATTTTGTGATGCGCTTTTCCGCTTTCCTGCGGACGATGCCGGGGTTTGACCCCGAAAAGACGGAAAACTTCATCCGGGGAGAAGACCCGAGCGTCATCAATATGCTGAAAGGCAATCCCATGGATGTGCGCTATTATACCCCGAATCCCCAGACCCCTCCATTAAATCGGCAGTCGGGACCGGATCCGCTTTCGACGCCGGCTTCCCGTACTCCGCAGTTCGATCCGAATCCTGTGAGGCGTGGAAATTACAACAATTATACGGCGGAGGGGAATACTTCCGTAATGTCCGCAGAGAAGGAAGTGCCAACCGGTCTTCTCAACGAGGACAAAGACCTGACCGGCGTGCTTTCAGGCGGCACACCGGGCATGATCATGCACTTCCCGACGCTGTTCCGTGTACGGACCAGGGAAACGGTAGTGATCAAAAAGCAGAATTTCCATGTCGGAACCGGAAGCAATGCGGACTACCGCGTAGCAGACAATCCGGCCGTAAGCAGGGACCACGCGGAAATCTCGACGCAGGGAACCAGGTACTTTATCAAGGACCTCAAATCCACCAACGGTACTTTTATCAACGGACGGAGACTGTCGCCGCAGATCAAAACTGAAATTTCAGGCGGGACGAGGCTTTCTCTCGCAAACGAGGAATTTATCTTTAACGCATAAATGAAAGGCTGCGTACGGCGCCCTGTCATGAAACAAAAAAACAGATTTTATGCAGTATACTGTCAGACGAAAAGGGTATTATTATGAATTTGCTGGTTGAAAAAGGGGTGCTCAGGGAGATGGAATGCGGAAGCAATTTCGCCTATATCCTGAACGACAATTCCCTGTTTCTCTCAACGGAATACAAGGTGCTTCAGAGCCAGGTCAACTCGAGCTTTGTCCGGTGCATGAAGATGCAGTATAACGGGAAGACGGAGCTTTACTATCTGGTAGAGAACAACAAGCCGCTTTCCGCGATGCTTTCGAGGCTGGAGCCGGACCAGTTTATGATTGTTGTCAGCAGCCTGCTCGCCGGCATTATTGATGTGAAGAGCAACGGATTTCTGTCCTGCAACAATATCGACAGCACATTTGAGCATATTTATGTGGACCAGGCCACATTCAAAGTCAGCCTCGTGTATCTGCCTTTAAGCCAGCATGAGTATCATGATGATGCATTGTTTGAAAACGCACTGCGGGAGAATCTTGTCCGGGTAATTTCCGGGATCTCCCAGCTGACATCCGTGAAGACCACCCAGCTGTGCGCGGATCTCCAGAATGGGATGTTTTCGATAGAAGAAATTTATTCGAGGATGGGAAGAACGGGTATTGAAGAGCCTGTTATAAAACGGGATATACTATCAGACATAAAGCCGGATATACTACCGGAAATAGAGCCGGTTAAACCGAAGCCGTCGGGCTTTTTGAAAGTTCCCGACTCCCTGATGCCCGGCCCCCAGGTGACGGCATCCATGAGACTGATTGCGCTTGATGCGCCGACAAGACTCCAGATCAATATTACGAAAGCGGAGTTTTATATCGGAAGACGGGAGACAAACGACGGCGTTGTCAGTTACAACAGCATGATCGGCAGAACGCACTGCAAGGTGATCAGAAACGGAGAGCAGTATCTGATCGTTGACCTGCAGAGTGTGAACGGAACCTATGTAAACGGAGTCAGGCTTCAGTCCGGTTCACCGGCATCGGTAAAAAACGGAGATATTGTGCGGCTGGCGAACAGTGATTTTCAGGTAGTGATCGGATAAAGAGGTGAGTATGGAAAAACCGCGCGTTATCATTGCCGACACAGACAGCAGGTATATCCTTCCTCTGCAGGCCCGGTTTGTTGAATCCTTCTTCGAGAAAATTGATCTTGAGGTTATTACAGACAGATCATATTTCGCGGGGCTCTTCATTACCCCCCAGAAAGCGGATATCCTGATTGTATCGGAAGACCTTTATGATCCTTCGCTTCTCCGGCATAATATCAGCCATATTTTCCTGATGATGGAAAAATATGAGG
>CACYBV010000352.1 GCA_902772745.1 uncultured Eubacteriales bacterium | reverse complement strand
TCGGTCATGCGGAACTTGCCCTGCTCGAAAAGCTTCATCGCCATCGTGTACATCGCGACTTTCGTCAGGGAGGCCTGGCGGAAAACATTCTTCTGTGTCAGCGGAATATTGTTCTCGATATCCGCGTATCCGTAATAGTTCTCATATAAAATCTCGCCTTTCTTTGCGACGCAGATGCCGCATCCGGGCAGGCCGTCTTCGACAAAGCGCCGGAGAAGATCATCCAAAATTCTGAAATCAGCCATATCGCACCCCCTTACTCAATCAGCCCGTAGGCTGCGGCGCGGACGAGATGGTGGTAGTATTCCTCCATGTCCGGCATCAGATTGTGCATGTAAACGATACCGACACCTTCTTCGGGATCCGCCTCGCACCAGGTGCCGAAGCCGCCGGTCCATCCGAAGGCGCCAAGAGACCCGTTCAGGTTCCCTTTTGCCTTATCGATAATCGTCCGCACGCCGTAGCCGTAACCGTAGCCCGCGTTGTACATGCCGTCGAAATCCCTGAGCATCGTTTCGTCAAGGCCGTTTGCGCGCATGAGGTCGATCGTCTTCCGGCCCATGATCTTCTTTCCGTCGCAGACACCTCCGTTTGCGAGCATGGACATCAGCTTCGAGTAGTCGCGGACAGTTGAGAACAGCCGCGCCCAGCCCTGCTCGTGTTCCGGGCCGGGGATGTGCTTGTCGTCGAAGAAAGTCGGTCCGGGGCCCAGGGAACCGTCTTCCTGGATCGCGTAAAGCTTCACCATCCGGGACTCGATATCCCCGAAGTAGCGGGAACGGGTTTCGTCCATCCCTAAGGGATCGAAGAGAAACTCCTGCATCACCTCGTCGACGCCTTTTTTGGTGATCGCCTCGATCAGGGCTACCGCAAGCTCCGAGCTGAAGCCGTAGATCCAGTGCGTTCCCGGCTCGAAGGCGAGGACCGCTTTGCTCATCGCGCGTACGTGTTCACGGTTGGTGTAGTGGCCCTGCGCGATTAAAGGCTTCATGCATTCCTGCATGGACTGCATTGTGCGGTCCTCTGTCGGGGCCATCGAATTGCAGTAAGGCAGGCCGCATTTCATCGAAAGCGTATCGCCTACGGTGATTTTTCGTCTGCAGGGCTCGATTTTATAGTCGCCGTTCGGCTGTTTCTGATAGTAATACGACTGTTCGTATTCCGGAAGCCAGATGCTGATCGGATCGGTCAGGTTGAAGTATCCGCGCTCATACAGCATCATGAGCGCCGTATACATCGGAATCTTGGACATCGAGGCCATACGGAAAACCGATTTTTCGGTCACGGGAATCCCGCTTTCGGGATCCGCAAAGCCTTCATAATGTTCGTAAAGCGTTTTTCCGTGCTGCGTAATCATCAGCCCGCAGCCCGGAAGGCCTTCTTCCACAAATCGATGCAGGAGAAGGTCAATGTCTCTTACGGTCGACATGAATGCACCTCCTTTTTTGGATGAGTAAAATTCCTGATCTGATTGTAGCAGTGCGGTGCGGCTTTCGTCAATTGAAAAAGTAAAGAATTAATTTGAAAAATCCTTGACATTTTCCCTGAGGAATGGTACAAATATTCATGCGCGTGTGTTTAGCAAAAATGAATTAAAAGTTTAGAATCAGGCTTACAAGAAGCATGAAAAGAGGAGCGGACAGAAAAGAAAATGGACGCTGAAGCAGTAACACTTGAAATCGGAAAGAGAATCCGGGATCTCAGGAAGCAGAACGGACTCACGCAGCAGGAACTCGCGGACCGGGCGGAGCTGACGAAAGGCTTTATTTCCCAGCTCGAGCGCGGACTGGTGACGCCGAGCCTCCCGACGTTTTTTGACCTTGTGGAATGCCTCGGCTCGAACCCTGCGGATTTTTTCAAGGGCAGTTCCGGGGAACAGGTCGTATTCCAGGAGAAAGACTATTTTGAAAAGGTGGACGAAAGCGGAAACATTACGGAATGGGTTGTTCCCTCCGCCCAGTCGAACCAGATGGAACCGGTTCTAGTGACGATCGTACCGCACGGGGCACTTCCTCTCGACGAGCCGCACAACGGCGAAGAATTCGGTTATGTGCTGTCCGGACGGATCGTCCTGTACCGCGGAGAGAACCGGTTTGACGTCCGCGCAGGGGAGAGCTTCTATTATGAAGCGGACCGGCCGCACCGGATAGAGAATCCGTGGAACCGCCCGGCGAAATTGCTGTGGGTGAGCACACCGCCGTCATTTTAGGCAGCGAAAAGATGACAGAATCCCTCGGCTCCGGCTAAAAAAGGCTTCCGCACGGGATGACAGAATGATTGTGTCATTCCGGGCGGGCGAAGCGAGCGGAGGAATCCTGTCCGGGTATAGATAAAGTAAACAGGGGAGCAGCATTATGGCAGAGAACATCATTGAACTGAAACACATTTCCAAAACCTTTGAAGACGGATTCCAGGCGGTCTCGGACTTCAACCTCGAGGTAAGGCGCGGGGAATTTGTGACATTTTTAGGGCCGTCCGGCTGCGGCAAGACGACGACCCTACGGATGATCGCGGGTTTTGACATGCCGACGGAAGGCGACATCCTCCTGAACGGGAAGGACATCTCGAAGCTTCCGCCCAATGAACGCCCGATCAATACGGTTTTCCAGCGATATGCCCTGTTCCCGCATATGAATGTATACGAAAATATCGCCTTTGGGCTGAAGCAGAAGAAAATGGACCGCGAGGAAATCCGCCGCAAAGTGAAAAAGGTCCTGGAGCTTGTGGACCTCGAAGGCTTTGAAAAGCGCTCCATTTCCACGCTTTCCGGCGGCCAGCAGCAGCGTGTCGCAATCGCGCGCGCACTCGTGAACGAGCCCCAGATTCTGCTCCTTGACGAGCCTCTCGGCGCTCTTGACCTCAAGATGCGCAAGGAAATGCAGCTGGAGCTCAAGGCCATGCATGATGAACTGGGGATTACTTTTATCTACGTCACGCATGACCAGGAAGAGGCGCTGACAATGTCCGACAAGATCGTGATCATGAAAAACGGCGAGATCCAGCAGATCGGCACCCCGCAGGAGATCTACAATACACCGGTCAACCG
>CACYBV010000351.1 GCA_902772745.1 uncultured Eubacteriales bacterium | reverse complement strand
TTTTTTCAGGTCTTCATGGTAATGCGGGATGTTCATATTAACCCTCCATATCTTTGTTTTTCTTTATTCAGGCCGGATGTTTCCGGTTTATCATTCCCCGATGCAGCCGATAAACCCCGTCAGGATAGGATGCCCGCATGGGATTCCCGCCGGTTTTACACGGCCGGAATGATTCAATTGCCGTTTACCGGAGCGCGTTCAGGATCAGGCCGAATCCGTAAGAGCTCAAGTTGCATACAAGAGCAAGTAAAAAGGGCTTCGGAAAAGAATATCCGCTTTTTTTCGCCGCCCGGTACAGAAGCCCTTCCGCCGGAATTACCAGGATTTCCAAAGCGATCTCCACCGGCCACCGCCAGGCCGGGAAACGGAACATCGTAAAATAGACAATCAGGACCACCAGCGGGTTCGTCAGGATATTCACAAGTGCCGCAATCAGAAACTCCGTCCATCCCCGGGTTTTCATGACCGCAGCGACCGGAAGCTCGATCGCAAGCGTCAGAAGGAGGGACATGCCGAAGCCTTTGAGGATATTCAGGATTCCGGGATCTATTCTCATGAAAACCTCCGGATTGTCTGTCATCCTGCACAGGGTTGAGGGGCTCGTCACGCTGTCAGACGTATGGGGTCCTTCGGCCCGCATGCGCATGCTCAGGAGAGCACCGGGGAAGCATCCTCGCCCGGCAGACAGCAGAACCGGCGCACTGCCTTATTGCTTCTCACGATTAAGAAGCAGCACCGCCCCGAACAGCATCAGAAGCGACACCAGGCTCAGTAAAAGCCCCATCATGTTTCCGGACAGAGGATTCTGCAGCCTAAACCAGGTCGGAAGGAAGCCCAAAAAAAGCGCAAAGGTCAGAAGGCCGAAATTGAAGCCCGCAAGATGCGGAAACCGGTCCACGAGAAGCTGCAGGGTGATCGGCATCGTCATATTGAACAGAAGGAGTGCCAGCAGTCCGCAGACAATATTCCCCGAAAACGCATAGAAAAGCGCCGCAAGGGCGAGGGAGCCTGCGACCGTGATTTTCTGCCCGAGATGCGCGGAAAGGATTCCGCCGAGCATCTTCCCGCCGACGACCATCGCCGTCGCAAGCACACCGATGCCGATGCCCTGCTTCCAGGAAAATCCGATCGACATCCCGACATGCGAGCGCAGTACGACAACCAGAAAACACAGAAGCGCGGCAAGAAAGGAGAGACCTGTGAACGGCTTCCCCGGAACTTTCTCTGCTTCATCCTGCGGATCTTCCTGCTGAAATACTTCTGCTGAAGAGTCGTCTTTGCCGGCTGAGACTTTCGCTCCGGCTGCGCTTTCCTTCGCGGCCTTCCGTGCCGGCTGCTCCGCCGCGAGCCGTTTTCTTTCTGCGAGGAACATCGATGTGTACAAAATCATCGTCGCGATCATAAAGGCAAAAAGCACTGCGAGAAGCCCGAGTCCGAACTTTCCTTCCGGCGTCACTTTGCCGATCACGGTTCCGAGGTACAGCCCCATCGCGCCCGGCGCGACAAAGATCCCCAAAGCCTGTCCCCGCAGGCCTTTTTTACGGTCTTCATCGATCGTTCCGATTCCGCCGCCGACGTGGAACAGCGCGTTCCCCAGGCCCAGCACCGCCGGGTGCAGCAAGGCGCCGAAAAAGGTCACAAAGACCCCGAGGACCGCTGTCACCGCCGAAAGCGGGAAGATCGCAAAACGTCCTTTACTGTCCCGCTGCTTCTCCCGCAGCAGATCGACAGCCGCCCCCAGCGGCATCTGCAGCGCAAAAGCACAGAAATTATAGATCAGAATATAGAGGTAGGCGTCCGGCCGATGCAGGAAAACCGTATACATCGCAAAGGCGCAGAGCCCGTCCTCCAGAAAATGCATGATTGAATAGCTGAAGGTCAGCATAGAACCCGTTCCCCGTCCTTATCCTTTCTGCTGATTTCTGCGTTTTTTCCTGCGAACGCTGAACACAATGATCAGCACAATTCCGGCAATCAGCTGAATGCCGATAACCGCTGCCCCGATCAGGATAACCCAGGGCATGACATTCCGATAATCTCCGGGCATCGGTTCGTAGATTTCATCCGCAAAAACCGGCAGCGACACTGCAAGCATCAGCATCGCCCCAAAAAAGCACAGCATCAACCGTTTCATTTTTGCTTTCATGACAATCCTCCGGTATAAATCTCCGCTGTCGTTATTTCTTTTCCTGCTCCAGGCGTTTCTTTTTCCGGGTGCGAAGAACAACAATCAGGATGACCGCCGTCACAACCGCCAGCACGCCAATCGTAATCAGAACCGCCGGAAGGTACTCTTCCAGCCGGTATTTCAGCATCTCGAGCGGCCCCGGCGCGACCGCGTCCGCGAAGACCGGCAGACCGGACAGAAAAACCAGCGCCGAAAATACGGCCGCAAGGAAGATTCCTCTTTTCTTTTTCATCATCTGCGTTCCTTCCCTGAGCTGCCCGATTCCTTATTCTTCTTCCTTTTCCGAATCACAATCACGATCACCGCGCAGGTCGCGCCGCAGAGCACCAGGACCGCAATCAGAATGAACGGAAAATACTCCCCCAGCACGTTCGTAATCTTTTCCTGGGGATCCGGTGCGATATGGTCCGCAAATACCGGAACTCCCGCAAGCGCCGCTGTCATTACCGCTGCCAATAAAAGCAGTGCCCTCCTGACCCATTTCATTATCCGGCCTCCAAACACAAGATCTCTATCCATTTTTCTTCTCTTCCGCCGCCCTTCTCTTCTTCCTTCGCACGCTGAATATAATCAGCAGCACGATCCCCGCGATCAGGGAAACCGCCGCGATCCCGATCACAAGAATCAGAAGGAGCGGTCCGAGCAAGTCTCCAACCCTGTCAATCGGGTTATACGCAATATCCGCATAAGCCGGAACCGTAAAAACCGTCGGAAGCAGTACCGCAAGGAACACTGCCAGTCCTCTTCTGCATTTTCTGATCATGCCTGACCTCCCTTCCGGATCTTTATCCCTGACATTCCCGTTTCCGTCCTATTTTAACCTTGACGAACCTGCCTTGATTATACTATACTTGTGTTAATAAAACAATCGCGGTTTCAGGCAAAAATGGACCGCAGCATAAAAAAAAGAGGAGCGTTCAATGAAAATCACCAACGATATTCTTTATATCGGCGTCAATGACCACAAGATCGACCTTTTCGAAGGCCAGTATGACGTTCCGAACGGAATGGCTTACAATTCCTATGTCGTAAAAGACTACAAAATCGCCGTTATGGATACGGTTGACCAAAACTTTACCCATGAATGGCTCGACAATCTCCAGAAGGCCCTCGAGGGCCGCAAGCCCGATTACCTGATCGTCCAGCACATGGAGCCCGATCACTCCGCAAACATCGCGAAGGTGATGGAGCTTTATCCCGAGATGACGATCGTCAGCAACGCGAAATCCTTCCCGATGATGCAGAATTTCTTCGGAAAAGATTATGCGGACCGCCGGATCGAAGTCAAAGAAGGCGACGAACTGCCGCTCGGCAAACACGTCCTCCATTTCGTCGCTGCGCCGATGGTGCACTGGCCGGAAGTCATCATGACCTACGACAGCTATGACAAGGTGCTCTTCTCCGCCGACGGCTTCGGCAAGTTCGGCGCTCTGGATGTCGACGAGGACTGGGCCTGCGAAGCCCGCCGCTACTACATCGGCATCGTCGGGAAATACGGCCAGCAGGTCCAGAATGTGCTCAAGAAGGCCGCCGGCCTCGACATCCAGAAGATCTGCCCGCTGCACGGACCGGTTCTCGACAAAAACCTCGGCTATTACCTCGACCTCTACAACACCTGGTCCTCCTATGAAGTGGAGTCCGACGGTATCGTGATCGCCTACACCAGCGTTTACGGACATACAAAAGAAGCCGTCATGAAACTCGCCGACCTGCTGAAGCAGAAAGGCTGCCCGAAGGTCGAGATTCACGACCTCGCCCGCACCGACATGGCGGAAGCGGTTGAGGACGCCTTCCGCTACGGAAAACTCGTTCTTGCAACGACAACCTACAATGCGGACATCTTCCCCTTTATGCGGGAATTCATCGAGCACCTCACAGAGCGCAACTTCCAGAAGCGGACGGTCGCTTTCATTGAGAACGGCTCCTGGGCGCCGATGGCCATGAAGATCATGAAGGGCATGCTCGAAGGCTGCAAAAACCTGACCTTTACCGAGAATAATGTAAAGATCAAGTCCGCCCTGAACGACGAGAACAAAAAAGAGCTCGAGGCTCTCGCGACCGAACTCTGCTTCGACTATGAGCAGGAGAACAATGAGACCGCGAATAAAAATGACCTTACGGCCCTCTTCAAAATCGGCTACGGCCTCTATGTTGTGACCTGCAATGACGGCACGAAGGACAACGGGCTGATCGTGAACACGGTCTCCCAGGTCGCATCCACGCCGAACCTGGTCGCGGTCTGCATCCAGAAGCAGAACTACTCGCACCATATCATCCAGAAAACCGGAAAGCTCAACGTGAACTGCCTCTCCGTCGAAGCGCCGTTCAAGGTCTTTGAGGATTTCGGCTTCCGCTCCGGCCGCACGGTCGACAAGTTCGCCGGTCAGGAAGTATTGAGATCCGACAACGGACTTGTCTTCCTCGGCAAATACATCAACGCCTTCATGTCCCTCGAGGTGCAGAATTACGTCGATCTCGGTTCGCACGGCATGTTCCTCTGCACAGTCACCGAAGCGCGCGTCCTGAGCAATAAGGAAACCATGACCTACAACTACTACCAGGCAAACGTCAAGCCGAAGCCCCAGACCGAAGGCAAGAAAGGCTGGGTCTGCAAGGTCTGCGGATACATCTACGAAGGAGAGAACCTTCCGGAAGACTTCATCTGTCCGCTGTGCAAGCATCCTGCAAGCGATTTCGAACCGATAAAATAAACTCGGAAAATCGTATTCCCTGCGGTTTTACACTGTGTAAGCCGCGGTGTCTGCAGAAAAAAGCGTACTGAAAGGCTGCGGTACGAAGCGCCCGGAGGAAGCATGCTTCCTCCGGGCGTTTCATGCCGCAGTTCTCATTTTATAATGATTTCCCCTCTTCTGCCTTCATGAGGTACCGGCGGATTGTCTCCGCCATCTTCCGGTTTGTGAATACCGCTTCGACCTCCTCCATGTCGACGGTACGCCCGGACATAATCCCCTGGATGAGTACCTCGGCGTACATCACTTCCCTTGTCTTCGGGTCTCCGAGATAGGTCAGAAGGTCGATATTCATCTTCTCGTTAATCCCCTCGATCATGCCCGTATAGAAAGTGCAGTCCTCACCGAAGCATTTCCCGATTTCCTCCATGCATGAAAACCCGCGGATCACATCTTCAACGCGCATCAGCCGGCGTTCCCGTACGGCAAAGCTTCCCCCGTTCAAAAGCTTATCCGCCGTCGTATCCAGGACGTCGCAGAGATCCAAAAGAATCCCTGTGTCCGGGAGCGCATCGCCGTTTTCCCATTTGGAAACGGCCTGAAATGAAATGTTCAGTCTGTCGGCGAGTTCCTTCTGCGTCATTCCGGAAGCTTTCCGCAAATGCTGTATATACTGTCCGATTTTGAGATTGTCCATAATGTCCTCCCTGAATTATTATATTCTTCAGCGGTCCGCGGATTTATCATACACTCGAAAACGGAATATGTAAATAATCGAACATTTGACATTTTTCTATCTGCAGTTGAATTCGCTGCATCAACACCGCACAGGCATAACGATCCGTCCCGCTGACTCGCCGAACGTCCGGCGCCTTCTTTCTTCATGATGCACAGATCAGAAAGGCTTTTTCGGGAATCACGAAAAGCGCTTGACGCCGTAACAATGTTATGCTATAATCGCAGCTGTCAGACTCAATATAACATTGTTACATATCCAGCGGAGGTCTTGCATGGAAGATAAACTGATCAGTAAAAAGGAGCTCCTTCAGCGCTACGGAATCTCCTACGGCGCTTTATACCGATGGAAACGGATGGGCCTGATCCCGGAGGAATGGTTTTTGAAAAAATCCACCGGAACCGGTCAGGAAACTTTTTTCAATGAAGAAGCGATCTGCGGGAGAATTGACGAAATCATTGCGGCAAAAGACCTGGATTCTCTGCAGCGTCTCTCGGAAAGTCTCCGGGAACGGAAAGAGAAAGAATCCGCACTTGTGATTGAAACCGCTTACGGACAGCAGCGCCTGCGGCTTCAGGACATTAAGAAAATCAGGCTCTCGGACGGAACGGACCTCACGGATCCGATCGCGGACCTGATCGCAAGAATGCAAAGGGGGATACAAAAATGAGTAATGACTTCAACGTAAATTTACCGGTCGTTCCGGAGGAAAAGCTTTCGGACGTAAAAATCTCCGGCTCCGGCCAGATCGCCGGAGGAAACTACGGCGTCGTTCATGTCAGCGGCTCCGGACATTACAGCGGCGATATTCACTGCCGCGAAGTTCATGCGAGCGGTTCCCTAAAAGGAGAAGGCGCGGTCACGGCCTCGGAAGAGTTCCATGTTTCGGGAAGCTTCAAGGGTGTTGGAGACATTACGGCTTCGGAGTTCCATGTCAGCGGCTCCGCGGCCGTCGGGGGCGCGGTTTCCTGCGGGAAAGAATTTCACACGAGCGGCTCCATCCGCTGTCAGTCGATTGCCGCAAAAAATATCCACATCAGCGGACGTATCGAAACGGCCGGAGATGTGGAAGGAGAATCTGTAATTATCAGCGGCGGCGGAACCATCGGCGGACTTCTGAACGCCGAAAACATTGAGATCAAGACTTCCGACGCCCTTGTGTCCGGCGGCAAACTGCTGATCGGATCGATCGGCGGGTCATCGATCCGGGTCACCGCAAGCGGTGCAGGCAGCTTTTTCCGGCGGATAATCGGACGGAATCCGCACGCTGCTCCTTTCGTCGTAACGGAAACGATCGAAGGCGATGAGATCGATGTCGACTCTGTAAGCGCGCTTCGCGTCAGCGGAAAAAATGTCGTGATCGGAAGCGGCTGTGAAATCAAAGCCGTCGAATACAGCGGATCCCTCGTCATCGAAGAAGGCGCACAGGTGGGGGAACAGCGAAAAATTTAAGAATCCTGTCACACAAAACCACCGCTGATTCAACGAAATCAGCGGTGGTTTTGTGTCCTGATCCTGACAACCATGCTTTCGTCGATGATCGCAGGCTGCTGGCTCCGGATTCAGCAGAAGCGGAAAAAACAGGTATTCGAAAAACTTTGACGATCAGCCGATTCCCTTTTCAGGACCTGCCTCGGCCTCCTGTTCTTTTTGTTTTTTCAGCGCTTCAAAATCCTTCTTCATTATTCCGAGATAATCGCCGCCTTTTTTCGCAGCGTCCTTCAATTCTCTCCATGCGCCGGTGTTGTTCATGTAGTATCTCCGTAAATTTCCGGGATCAAATGCTTTATTAAATCCGCTGTTGTTATAATAATCACCCGAGTCTACAACCACTTTTCCATTATCATTGAACGCGGTTGCATACATCAGCTGCAATGCTGTTCTGAAAGATTGTTCCTGCGGAATACCAACAGTGCCATCGAAATGTCCGGGTAACTTCTTTAAAGTATCTGTGATATCTTCCGGATTTTTCAGCTGCGGTCCGGCCTTCGGAAGCTTAGCGATATCAGCGATATCGATATCGTTATCGTTCACTTTCACTTCATAGGCCAGTTTTGCATTCTTTCCTGCGCTCTTCTTCAGATCTGCAATCCGTTTTTGTTCAGCTGCCCTTTCCTTTTCCCACTGGAGCCGTTCCTGTTGGGCTTCGATCTCCTTCCGCTGATCTCTGCCCTTCATGCCGTACAGCTTCGAATCCAGCTTGGGGAGCCCTGCGGTCTTGAACTGAGCCGCGGCGGTCTTGAGGTTGCTCCTCATTATGTGATTGCCGTAAGTACAGCTGTCCCCGAGCGCGGCCACGGCGTCAATCGCCCCGTTCATAAACTTCCGGCCCTGATTGGATTTCAGGCTGGCCTGCCCGCCTGAAATAAATGTGCTGGCACCCACACTTGCCTGCTGGAGAAGTTTCGCTGCGTCCCCTTTGCTTATATTGTTGATGTCGTTGTCACTGAGATCGCGGATACCCTTCAGGCTTTCCCCGAATGTCCTCTCCGCTTCCGTCTTCGGATCATACGGGATATCTCTGGAAATGGTTTTCAGGTTTCTGAGCGCATCCCTCAGCTTTCCCTCCTCGGTCCCGTAGCTGTACGGATCCTTAAGATAGACCGACATCGCACCGAAATTACGCTTCCGAAGCAGGTTCTTCGTTACTTTCCGATCAAGAATCAGCGCCTGATACTCCGGCGTCTTCATGAATTCCGCGGCTTCTTTTCTCGCCGTCTTGACGCTGAATTTTTTCTGCGGGTTTTCATTTGCATGCTTCCAAGCAACACAGGCCTTCGCGAGATACTCTTCCTCGCGTCCGTCCGCATTCTCACCGGTATGGAATTCGAGGTAGCTCTTCCAGGTCCGGGTCTTGTCCTGCACGTTGTCGCGCTTGATTTCATACTTGGACTGACGCCAGCTTTCAAAGAATTCTCCGTAATTCTTTTTAAAACTGGTTTTCGTGCAGCGGTCTTCGAGAGAACTCAGTTCTTCATTGAAACTGCGGAGAGCAGCCGTGACGGTGCTCTTTCCGTCCCCGGTCCGGTATTCACGGTCCTTCATACGCGGATCCGTACAGAAAGTCTTCAAAATCTGCGCTTTCGGAAGCAGTACTTTGATCTGGTTAAGCAGCTTGTTTTCGGATTCAGGAAGTCCCTGCCCCTTTTTTTGTAATTCGGATTGTTTACCCGCCAGTTCCGTTTGTTTCTTCGTCAGGTCCGCAATCAGTTTGTTCAGAGATTTTGCATCTGAACCGTTGCTTTGATAGGACTGGATCATTTTTCCCGCCATACCGGAATACACGATGCCTGTATTCCGAAGTTCGTCCGAGATCGGGATCTTATAGTCGTTTACCAGCGGGTCAAAGGCGGAGTTCAGCTTCGTCGGCGAATAGGATCCGCGTTCAATCAGCTTGTCCTGAAGCCAGCCGAACCAGGTCTTATCCCCTTTCTTCTGGGAAAATAACGGCACGAATTCATTCATCATGGTTTCCCAGCCCTGGGTGAAATTATCCTCGTATACATTGTCGTGATTGCCGTGGCCGAGTCCCTGACCCATATATTTTATGGCATCCGCAAGCTTCAGAACCCTGTCCGCCTCCGCAGGATCATAGTCTTTATTTCCCTGTTTCCTGAGGTCCCCCTGAAATCTGTAGAGATTGTCGTACAGTTTCATCAGCGGCGAGTTCCGCGCATCTTCGATGGCACCGCCTAAGTTTTTATCTTTCCACTCTTTTAATTCTCGTTCACGGAAGCCCTTCAGCATCTCATCGGTGAGCTGAGTCTCCCCGTAATGCAGCCGGTCAATATCTTCGCTTCTGTGGCCTTTCAGCCACTCCCCTTTTTCTCCCGGATTTTCTTTGAGCCAGGTTTTGTACTGTTCAGGATCCTTTCTGATGGCCGCGATTTTATCATCCAGCGCTTTGAGCTCAGCTCTTCTCCGTTCGGCTTCCCTCCGCTCCTGTTCCTGCCTGGCAATCTCAGCCTTTTTCCCTTCGGCGGCTGTCTGGGCCTGACTGATCGCATCATAGTTGATGGCAGGATCATCACCACTGAATATGACGTCGGTCGTATATTTGATGCCGTCTTTTATCACATTCTCCGCCTGTTCGACGCTGTATCTTGGATTATCCCGTCTGTAGCTGTTTGCCATTTCCCGGAAAACAGTGTCGCCGCCCGGCCAGCATTCAGACTGCAGGACTTCCTGCAGCATATCGAAATTATTAATATATCTGTTAAAGGTAATCACACTCACCGGGGTCCCGGGGGTTTTCGCGAGGTTGTTCAGAGAATAGGTGATCTGCAGCATCTTCTCCTTAAGCGCAGCGATCTGGTTATTCTTTTCCTGATCCTGTCCCGCCCAGGCCTCCATGCGCGTTATGACTCTCTTCAGGTATTTATTCAGGGCATTCCCTTCGAGGCCACCATGGAATCGGTGAGCAGTTCCGAAACCCGGCTTCATTAAATCAATATAATTTCCATAAGTAATCTTCGGCATTTTGATCTCCTTCCTGTACAATCAGCCTTGATACAGGCAGTATTGTAGCATCCTCGGTCCAACAAATGTCCAACAAATTACCGAAAAATCAAAAAATTATCATCGTTTTGAGATCATCCCGGCCTGTCACGAACTCGAACCGGGGGTGATGAGATCTCATCTTCTGTGACGGATTCGGGTCACAAAAGGAGATCTCATCACCCCCGGCAAGTTTTACTGTTTACAGGTGAGCCGCATAGCCCTCAGGCGGGTTCCGGAATCAGCCCTCGATCGAGATGGTTTTCTTCTCCTCCACCTTCGGCTGCTCCACCTTCTTCGCGATGTCAAGGCTCAGGACGCCTTCCTTGAAAGCGGCTTTGATGTCCTCTTCGGTTACATCCTCGCCGACATAGAAGCTTCTCTGGCAGGTACCGACATAACGCTCTTTGCGGATGTACTTGCCTTCCTTCTTTTCCTCATTTTCGCTGTGCTTCTCGGCGGCAACGGTCAGATAGCCGTTTTCGAGGGTAACATTCACATCATCCCTGCTGAAGCCCGGAAGGTCCATCTCAACGATATAGGCTTTATCAGTTTCACGAACGTCGGTCTTCATCAGCGCCTGGCCCTGGTGGCCATAAAATTTTCTCTCAGGACGCGCAGGTCTCTGATCATGACGCTCCGGACGTCTCTCTTCGGGGAATGCGAATCCAAAAAATCCATCAAACAAATCATCATTAAAAATACTCGGGAATAACATGATCAATACCTCCTTCATGTATATATTCTGCCGGAAACCGGCGGTTTTTTGTAATTGTTCAGAACCTGCGGAAGCCATTCCCAACAGAATTCCGAATCAATATCTTTTTTCTCCGTGATGCTGTTTTCCTCATCACAGCCCGTATTATAGCACGCGTTGTTAGCACTGTCAAGCGGTGAGTGCTAATATTTCTGTGAAGCTTTTGTGAACAGTTTCCACGGCCCCTGCTTGCTGCGCTCCTTGCAATTCATCACGGATCGTGTTATACTCAAATCTATGAAGAAACGTTTTCTCAGACTTACCGCGCTCCTTATTTCAGCGCTCATACTGCTCTCGCTTCCGCTGACCGCCCGCGCTGCGGAAAAGGAGGATGTCGACCGGATTATTGGCTCGATCCCCGCAGACTGGCCGGAACCGCCGGTAATCTCAGCCCAGACAGCGATCCTGATGGATGCGGACTCCGGAGAGATTCTTTATGCCAAAGACGCAACCCGTGCGATGTATCCGGCTTCCACGACGAAGCTTATGACCGCGCTTCTCGCGCTGGAAAACTGCTCCCTTTCGGACATTGTGGATTTCCCCTTTGCGGCCGTCGACATTCCTTCCGGTTCGAGCCATATCGGTATGCGCCGCGGCGAACAGATGGAGCTCCGTGAGTGTCTGTACGGGCTTCTCCTGCCCTCCGCGAATGAAGTCGCGAACGCCCTTGCTATCCATGTTGCCGAATATATCAGCAACTTTGTCGTCCTGATGAATGAACGTGCACTCCGGCTCGGCGCAGTCAATACCGTTTTCACCAATGCCAACGGCCTGCACGATCAGGGTCATTATACCTGCGCCTATGACCTCGCGCTCATGATGCGCGCCTGCGTGCAGAACACGACTTTCGTTGAAATCAGTTCGACGCCTTCCTACGTCCATCACGCAGATGCGCTCCTGAACAAAGACATTCCGATGACCAATACCGACCTGATGATCCGCCGTTCCTCGGAATACTACAACGAGGATGTGGTCTGCGGAAAAACCGGTCACACAGAAGTTTCCGGCTACAATCTCGTAAGCTATGGAGAGCGGGACAACACACGGCTGATTGCGGTCGTTATGGGCTGCGAGGATGGCGTACAGTATCTGTCGACACAGTCTCTTCTCGACTACGGCTTCAACTATTTCCACCAGGTACTTCCAGGAGAACTGGACAGCTCCCTGAATATGAACGCGGCTTTCACAAGCTCGCCTCTCGCGCTCCCGACACCGGAACGCGCACTTCTCACACTCGACCACGGCGGGATGATCCTGCTGCCCGATACGATCACTTTCGACATGCTCGACAAACAGGTGGAAGACATCGACGGCGGAAAACTCATCACCTACCTCTATCAGGATTACCCGCTCGGCTCTGTCCGGCTCAGCGAAAGCGCGGAAAATGAAAGCGGTGCGATTTTCCGAAAAAAAGAAGAAGAGAAGCTGACGCAGAGCCAGGTTGAACCGATCGCAGCGCTCGACGGCTGGCTGATCGTTTCTCTGGCAGCGCTGCTGCTCTTCCTCGTTTTCTTTATCGTCCTGACTGCAAAAATAGTCACGCCCCGGAAAAAATACCGCTGAGAACCAACCAACCCGGACGGCCCCAGCGAATGAAACACAGCTTCCTCTTCGGAGACGGTTCCAGGTCTCCACAGAAGAAGCTGTGTTTCATTCACCAGGGCCTGTTCATGCGGTCAGGATTCCTCAGAACATCTCCAACCGGGATCTTAAAGCACACTTTCTTAAATGCGCCGTGTGTCCCGTCCGGTGAAATTCCCGGCATATGTACATCTTCCGGGAAAAGGTAAACCGCATTCTCCGGGTTCAGCAGGAATTCTCCCGCCGTCCGATCTTTACTGTTTTCATCCTTCTGCTCCTTTCCTCAGCCTCTGCAGATCCTGATCCGTACAGCCGTTCGAGGAATACCGCGCTTTTTCGTAAGTCTCATGCAGAATCTGCCGGCCCGAACCTTCCGGAAGCCCGACAGCCGCCTCGATTTCCTGCGGCGTCAATGCTTCCGAAAATTCCTTTTTCTGTTTCTTAATCCGTTTTCGATAAATCCTTCGTACCGCAGCCGTCGGTGTCGGATCGATGATTTCCCGGACACGCCGGAAGAAACCGCCCTGGGGTTCCGCGTATTCCCGGTCATCGTCTTCCGGATCAATGAATTCCTGCTCATCGCTGTTTTCCCGGATCGGCCGGTAAAAGGCCTTTACGAGACGGTAGACCGCATAGATAATCAGCGCAATCACTAAAATCACGATTATTACAATAAGGGTAACGGTCAGTGCATGATACAGCGCTTCCACCCACATCGGCTTTTCCGTATCACCCATGTTCGGCATTCCGCCGCCGCCCCCGTCGCCGCTGACTTCCTCCTCGGGCACGATTGGATCGGCCGGCTCATCGCCGCCCTTCTTAAGGGAAGCCAGGAAACGGATCAGCCAGAGGATTCCCCGTCCGATCCCGGCGATCGCTTTATCCAGTCCGAAGATCGGCATCAGGATCATGACCGTCACCGTGATTCCGAGATACCCGAGAAGCATCAGGTTATTGGTCCGTCCAATCCTCTTGACCGGAATGTTCTGAACATCCTTATTAACCGCAAGATATCCTTCCAGATTGAGGAAATTCATATAGATCAGGATCATGATCATATACGCGAAAGCCAGATAGTAATTCAGCGTCGACACAAAGCGGTTCCCCGACACTGCTCCGATGATGAAAAGCAGAGCAAATAACGCCACGACCGCCATATGCGGCGAATTCAGAACGGTTCCGCTCGCCCGGACCCGTCCGACGATCCGGATGATGATGATGATCAGACCGATCAGGATGAAAACAATGCGGGACGCGAGGTCCGGCGCGAGAAGCGCCGTCGGAAGAAGCGACACAATTGCAATCAGCAGGAAGAGACCGATGCCCTTTATCTTTTCTTCGGCAAAGGCCGTCGCCGCATAGACGACAAGCAGAAGCAGACTGTGCACATAATACTTCGGCGTATCAAATCCGAAAATTGCGAGGAGCATCGAGACACCGGAAAACACCGCCGCGAGCACCAGAACGCCGTGAAGAAAGCGGATGATCGAAAGAACGGTTCTACGCATGTCCCTTCACCTCCCATCTGATCGCCGTAAATCCCGGATTCTCTTCGATCCGATAATCCATGTTGTCATAAAGCGGTGTCACATAAATGGCCGCGGCCTCCTGCGAAAGCGCCCGAAACTCTTCCTGAAGTTCCTGCTTCATACTCGGAGAAATCAGGATATAACCCGCCTGCGTGTAATCCGGGAGCTTCATTTCATCGTGAACAATCTCCGCATAATTCCGCTTCTCAAACCGGAGGTCGGTCCGTGCAAGCATTCGGAAAATTTCCTGTACCTGCGATACGCTCTGCAGGTCAAAACGCGGGAATTCCTCGCGGGTTTCGCAGTCGCGCCCGTTCGAGATCATACTGACAGGGAAGCCTTCATGCAGGAGCCGCTCCGCAAGACTCGCCGCGATCCGCATGCTTTCTTCATGCAGCGGTCCGTGATGAATCAGCGTTTCGTCTTCCAGGTTGAGGAAAATCACGATGCGTTTTGTCGTCGTGGAATTGTACTGGTTAACCATGAGGTTCCCGGACCGGGCGCTCGCCTTCCAGTTGATCGTGTTCATCGGGTCGGAAATCGTGTAGTCCCGGATGCCGCGGAACTCAAAGGGATCCGGAAGCAGGAAAGTCTTCGCGGTCATATCGCCGATGAGTTTTTTGAGCGGCTGGTCAAAAGCCGAGGTATCAATCAGCTTTGGATAGATATAGAAATCGCTGTCCTGCGGGAAAGAACGCACCATATGTACGGAATAGAAGAGGTCCTCGCCCACGAGGTCCGCCGATCGGATCGCATAGTATCCCCGCTTCAGCGCCCGAAACGTGAGGCGCCGCGTGACCCGCTGGTAAAACAGCACGGAGAAAATATCATTTTTATAGTTTCTGTCCGAAGTGCTGACATTCTCGGTGTTGTCAAAGGAAATCCCGGCTCCGCACTCGAATTTCGCATGCAGGAAGGGGAGCGGAAGGTAGTTCCTGTTTGCGATCTGCTCCTCCACCGTCCCCGTTCCGCCTTCATGTGCGGAATAGTCCAGGAAGCGGATCCTGATCGACAGCCCCTTATCCCAGAATTTTTTGTACAGCACACGCTCCAGTAAAAACAGGAGAAGCACCGACAGGATGACGATAATAATGACCATAAAGCTTTACTTTCCCCAGTCTTCGGTCGGAACTGTTACCGTATCAAGAATTCTGCGGATGGCTTCCCTCTCCGCCGCATGCTGACCTGCCGCGCGGGAGAGCACCAGACGGTGTGCGAGAACCGGTTCCGCGACGGCCTTGATGTCTTCGGGAACCACATAATCGCGGCCTTCGATATAAGCATAGCTCTGTGCCGCGTGCAGCAGCGCGATCGAACCACGGGGGCTGATGCCCGTAAGAATATTCGAATGCTCCCGGCTCTCCTGTGCAATATCCGCAATATATCCGAGAAGCATCGGATGCACATAGAGTTCGCGGGATGCTTTTCCGGCCTGCAGGATATCCTCTCCGGACGCCACGGGCTGAAGGTCCTGCAGCGGCTCGTTTTTCATAAAGCGCTGCAGAATCTGCACCTCCTCATCCTTTGTCGGCTCGCCCATCGACAGCTTCATGAAGAAACGGTCCAGCTGTGCCTCGGGAAGAGGGAATGTACCCGTTGTCTCCAGCGGGTTTTCGGTCGCGATGACAAAGAACGGAGCGGAAAGCTTCCTGGTCTCTCCGTCGATTGTGACCTGCTTTTCTTCCATGCATTCCAGAAGCGCCGACTGCGTTCTCGGGGTTGCACGGTTGATCTCGTCCGCGAGAAGTACGTTTGTGAAGACAGGGCCTTTCTTGAAGACAAATTCATTTTCCTTCTGATGGAAGAAGTTGAGACCGGTCACATCCGAAGGCAGCAGGTCCGGAGTGAACTGGATTCTGGAAAAATCGCAGTTCAGAGACCTGGCCAGTGACTTTGAGAGCACGGTCTTGCCGGTTCCGGGCACATCGTCGAGAAGCACGTGACCGCCGGAAACAAGCGATGTCAGGATCAGTTTGATCGTCTCATCCTTGCCGATGATGACTTTTCCGATGTTTTTCTGGATACTGTCAAATAATGGGCGCATTTTCGTTTTTCTCCTCTGATATAATGATATGGATGATTCGC
>CACYBV010000350.1 GCA_902772745.1 uncultured Eubacteriales bacterium | reverse complement strand
TTGCCGTTTCCAGAGAAGCGTTCTTCCTGCATGTAAACATGCGGAAGCCCACTTCTCTGAAACTGGGCTTATACATCAAATTCGAAAGTCTGGTTATAATGATCCAGAGCGAGCTGCATGTTGGCAAGCTCCTGGTCGATGCGGTCATATTCGGACTGGATGAGGGCCGGGTCGAAATTGATGTACTGGTATTCGGGCGCGGTTTTCTTGGTGTTGTAAGCGCCGGAATTCAGGCGGACCTTGGGCTGGGTTTTCCGCATAATATCCAGGAATTCCTTGCGGCGGGAGAGCTGGGCCATTTTGACGAGAATCATGTCGACAGTCATCATCTTTCCGTTTCCGACATCGAGCTGATTTACGGCGTTGTTGTAATTGATGGCATGTTTGATGCGGACGATCTTTTCGTCGATTTCCGCGATTTTTCCTGCGACTTCTGTATAATCATAATCCGGGATTACCGGTTCCTCGTCGAGGGAAGCGACGTAAATGTAGCCCTCACGCTCTTTGCTGCGATAAAATTCCTTATCCTCGTTGAGCTTCCGGATTACCTTGCTGGCATAAGCCGAAGTCATTTTTGCCATGTTCACACTCCTTTCAATAAAGCCGCAGCACATTTTCGCGGCCAATCCGAAGATCTTCCACGAAATCCCCGAGTGAGGCATCCTGGTCAATGATCAGGCCGTACTCGGAGATGTCGCAGCATTTGGACGCCTGAAGCACTTCCCTGAGCGGGAGAATGCCCTCGCCGATCGGTGAGAAACGGCCGTCGCCGTCTGCTTCTGTTTTGCCCGCGAAGAAATCTTTCAGGTGCAGGTGCAGGATCCGGTCTGCGTAAACCATCATAAAGGGCACGGGATCCATGCCGCCCGCAACCATCCAGCCGGCGTCCGGCTCAAAGAAGAGGTCCGGGCAGTTTTGTGCGGCGTATTCGATCGCAGTACTGCCATTCTCTGTGACGCATTCCGCCGCGTGGTTGTGCATGAGAAGGAAAACTCCCCGCTCCCGGAGCGCTTTTGCCATCGCCTGAAGGAAAGGCGCGCGCTCCTTCATTTCCGAAAGTCCGCACATTGGGCTTGTCGTGAAATACCGGATGCCGGTTTCCGTGCCGAATGCGCCGATTTCCTCCGCCAGCACCGCGGCTTTCTCCGCGCCCCCGTTCTTCGGAAGATTCACATGGACGCTGTCGACGGTGAATCCCGCTTTCCGGATCTTTTCGATTTTTTCTTTCGCCTGCGCGAAAGGCCAGAATATATGTGCCGCCGGAGAGTTTCGGAGCGCTTCAAGCACTTCCGGGGCCAGGTCCGCCGGAGGCTCCATCCCCTGGCTGTCCGGAACCGTGCACACCTCGATCGCGTCGATCCCGGCCGCCCGGACCCTTCTCAGCGTCCCGTCAAAATCCTGATATAAGTCTGCCTTCAGACCAAAGGTATTGGCTCCGATGTTCATAATTTCCCCCTTATTTTTTCAGGTCTTCCGGGCGGCGAACCAGCCGTGCGTCTGCATGGCAGCTTAAAAGATCGGCCTTTCAGAAGGCCCCGCACTTTGTCGCATCTGGCCATCACCCCGGTGTTCATTCCTTTTTTATCCGATGCCGGTGCCCTGCTGTCCGATACATAAAGTGTAGCAGATTCGTGGAGAGGAGTCAAGGGGAAGCATGGGGCAAGTGCCCTGCCTGGCGCTTTATGGGTATGTGGAATTTTACGATAAATTTTGACCGCTTTTTATAATTTCATCCTAAAATGACTGCTTACGTGAGAAGAAGCTGATGAGACAAAAGACTCATGGACGTTACGATATATTTGTTTAAACGAAGATAAGATCTGCAGGTGCCTTAGCTGGAGCTCAGCCAAGGCACCTGCCCTCATTGTTGCTGTATTGACGAAAACTCCTGTTTTTGCTACAATGACAAAAACAGGAAGCACAGGAGGTGCCTATGAAATATTATGTCAATGCGGCGGCCGTCCGCGCAGGCGACGGCTCGGAAAGTTATCCTTTCCAGACGATTCAGGCGGCGGCGGATCTCGCGAAGGCCGGCGATGAAGTGCTGGTGTATCCCGGCATTTACCGGGAGTACGTAAATCCGAAGCATGGCGGAACCGCAGATCAGCGGATCACCTACCGCTCGGTGGAGCCGCTTGCGGCCGTGATCACCGGTGCGGAATCTGTTAAGAACTGGGAAAAATACGCATGCGCGGAAAACGTTTACAGCATCCGCATCCCGAACAGCTTCTTCTCGGATTATAACCCCTATACGACCCGGGTTTCCGGCGACTGGTTCAACGGGATGATCCTTGCGCACACGGGCGAAGTTTACCTGAATCACAAGTCCATGTATGAAGTTACGAGCCTGGAGCAGGTGAAAAATCCCGAAGTGCTTCCGGGCACCTGGGAGCCGGAGTTTTCCCTGTACTGCTGGTATACGGAGCAGGACGAAGAGAAGGATGAGACTGTGATATATGCAAACTTCCGCGGGCTCGACCCGAATGCGGAAGATGTCGAAATCTCTGTCCGGAAGGACTGCTTCCTGCCCGAAGCTGAGGGAATCTCGTACATCACGCTCTCCGGTTTTACCGTGCGCGAAGCCGCGACGCAGTGGGCGCCGCCTACCGCATATCAGGACGGCATGATCGGCCCTCACTGGTCCAAAGGCTGGATCATCGAAGACTGCGAAATCTACGAATCCAAATGCTCCGGCATTTCCCTCGGCAAATATCTGCAGCCGAACAACGATAACAAGTGGCTCAAGTGGAAATACAAAGACGGCACCCAGACCGAGCGGGACTGCATCCTGCAGGCCTCCTACGAAGGCTGGGACAAGGAGCACATCGGCTCGCATATCGTACGGCGCTGCCACATCCACGACTGCGGACAGACCGGGATTGTCGGACACTTGGGCGGCGTGTTCTCCCTGATCGAAGACAACCACATTCACCATATCAACTTCAAGCAGAATCTCGCCGGCGCGGAGATCGGCGGCATCAAGATGCATGCGGCAATCGATGTCATTTACCGGAGGAACCATATCCATCACTGCACACGGGGGCTCTGGCTCGACTGGCAGGCGCAGGGCACGCGCGTGACGCAGAACCTGTTCCACGACAACTGCCTGCCCTTCCCGCTCGGCGAGCTTAAGGAAGACCAGATCCGCGCGGCAGCGGTTGGAATGGGCGAGGACATCTTCATCGAGGTTTCGCACGGGCCGACGCTGGTGGACAACAACCTGCTTCTTTCGGACCGCTCCTTCAAACTTGCGACCCAGGGCGTTGCGGTCGTCCACAACCTGATCGCGGGATCCTTCTCGGCAGTCGGCATCGGAACAGACAACAACGGTGTCAATAAGCCGTCCGTGCGCTATACGCCCTATCACGAAATCCACGGGACCAAGGTCTGCGGCTTCATGACGATCCTGCACGGCGACGACCGGATTTACAACAATATTTTCATCCAGAAGACGGATATCGATCCGGTGAAGATGATGTTCGACAAGATGGGCGAAAAGAGCAATAATCCCTGGGATGATATGCGTTTCCGCGTCGGCACGGATGTCTTTGACGAGTATCCGACCGAGGACGTGTGGAAGTCCTGGTTTGAGGGCTACTGCAATATCTACGCTGAGAAAGAAAACCCGGATCTCTATTACGATCATCTGCCGGTCTGGGTCGAGGGAAACCTCTATGTAAACGGGGCAGCGGCCTGCAAAAAGGAAATCGATCCGGAAGTTACCGGTCTTCAGGGTGTTGGCATCGG
>CACYBV010000349.1 GCA_902772745.1 uncultured Eubacteriales bacterium | reverse complement strand
GGACGTGACGCTCCTGATCGGTTCGGCGGAAGAGGACATTGCCTACAATGAACGTGAGATCGGCGTTCCGCCGACCATCCGGGCGCTGAAGGAAAAAGGCCTTCCGTACATTCCCTACTTTGTCACCGGCTCGCACGACTGGTTCTGCTGGCCGCAGATGTTCAGCTATTTTGCAAGCGAAGTACTGTGGAAATAAGAAACAGGTTTTGACATGAAGATGGGCGCCGGGTTCTGTTCCCGGCGCCTAACTGTTTCAAATCCTGAAATTGTATTCGTCTGCAGAAGATGACGAATCATGAATCATATGGTATGCTGATACTATCCGGGTGCAGCCTGCCTGATTGGAGGAAAACCATTATGCCGAAAAGTAAGAAACTGAAAGTCATCATCGCGATCGTCTGCATTTCATTCCTGCAGGGACTGCAGCACAGCGTGACGCCGATGCTTCAGAGTATACAGGATGCTTTTCCGGAAGTCAAAACCAGTCTGGTGCAAATGCTGGTTTCCGGCCCCGGGCTTCTGGCGATGGCGGTTGCGCTTCTGTCGGGCATCCTCGTGACGAAGATCAGCAAGAAAAAACTTCTTCTGATTGCGGCCGTGATCGCGCTTGTGACGGGTTTCCTGCCTTTCGCGAAAGAAAGCTTCGCGCTGCTTTTTGCCTGCAGGATTGTCTACGGAATCACGCTCGGACTCGCAATGTCCCTGAACGGTGTCATCGTCGCGGATTTTTTCGAAGGCGAAGAACGTGTGCAGGTCATGGGCATCCAGGCTGCCTCCGTCGGTGCAGGCATGATGATCATCAATGCGGCGGCCGGCGCGCTTGGGGCGTTGGACTATCATCTTTCCTACTGGATCAATCTGATTGCCCTGATTGCTTTTATTCTGCTTTTTGTGTGCCTCCCGGATACAGGCCGTGTGGTGACGGATCGGGAGAACCGGATCACGCTCAACAAAGAAGTGTTCATCATGGGCGCGGTCGGTCTCTTTTTCTTCCTGTTCCTGATCACCTTCAATACCAACATTTCCATGCATATCGGCGGAAAATACGCCGGAAACAGCAGCTTTGCGGGCATTGTGAATGCGGTATTTTCCCTGGTGCAGATCGCTGCGGGCTTCGTCCTTGGTATCGTAACAAAGCTCTGCAAAAAGCAGACGATGACGGCGGCGCTCCTGTCTTTTGCAGTCGGCGCGATGATTCTCGTTCTCTTCCCGGCCAACGCGGCACTTCTGCTTGTCGGTGCGCTTTTCTGCGGCTTCTGTCAGGGCATTTTCATGCCGACCGGAATGGTAACCGTAACAAATGCGGTGAATCCGCAGTCATCGGCGATGGCGACCGCGGTCTTCTCCTGCGGTATCCAGCTCGGCGGGTTTATTTCCCCGATTGTGACGAACGCCGGGTCGAGACTGTTCTTCGGTGAGGAGACGACCGGTCATGTTTTCCTGATCGCAGCGGTCGGAATGCTGATCCTCGCGGCACTGACGGCGGTCTGGCGCGCGCTGAATGCGAAGAAAAAGGCGGTTTGAATAATAAACTGACCCCCGGAAGCCGGACCAAAGCCGGACTTCCGGGGGTCAGTTCATCAACCGCATGTATTATCAGGTCTCAATAAATTTACCGCATCCATGACTCAGTCCTCAATCGTTTCGTTCATATGCCCTTCTCCGGCATTCGGCTGATTGAAAACCCGGCTGTTTTCAGCGGTGTGCCGAATGTTTTTTAAGCTGCTCCGATACTTCCTCCCTCTCCGGGATCGACTTCGCCGCGCCCGGCCTTGTAACCGCGATCGCCGAAGCCATGGAGGCGCGGCGGAGACATTCCTGAAGCGGAAAGCCTTCCGTGAGCGCCGTGATGAAGTAACCCGTAAAGGTATCTCCGGCGCCGGTGGTATCCACAGCCTGTACAGGGAAGGCGGTCTGGCGGACGGTTTCAGACTTCGTAAAAACGACGGATCCTTCACTTCCGAGTGTCACTAAAAGGGAGAGCAGGGGATAATCTTTATGCAGGATTTCCCAGGCTTTTTCGGGACTTTCTTCCCCGGTCAGCTGTTTCATTTCCACTTCATTCACGAGAAGCCAGCTGATTTTAGAGAGGTCAACAGCATTGATTTCATCATCACAGGGAGAGGGGTTCAGAAAGATCCGAAGCCCCTTTTCATAAGCTTTTTCAACGATCCGGGGCAGGAGATTGATTTCATTCTGTAAAAGGAGGCAATCGTTTTCAGAAAAAGCCGCCAGTGTCTCTTCGATCTGTTCCTCCGTCACACACCGGTTGGACCCGCCGAAGAGAATAATGCAGTTTTCGCCTGAGGGCACCACCTGGATCATTGCGTTTCCCTGAAGAACCGGAATCTCCCGGAGATAGTCGGTCTTCACGCCGGACTCCGCTAGCTGTGTCCGTAGCATTTCTCCG
>CACYBV010000348.1 GCA_902772745.1 uncultured Eubacteriales bacterium | reverse complement strand
GTGCTTGTTGATGCGGACTATTCGCAGATCGAGCTGAGGGTGCTTGCACATCTTTCCGGCGACAAAAACCTTATCGAAGCCTATCGCGACGCGAAGGATATCCACGCGATCACGGCTTCCCAGGTTTTCAACGTACCGCTTTCGGAGGTGACGCCGCTGCTTAGGCGAAATGCTAAGGCCGTAAATTTCGGGATTGTCTACGGGATTTCCGCGTTCTCCCTTGCGGACGACCTGTCGATCACCAGAGAAGAAGCACAGCAGTATATGAACAACTATTTTGCCACCTATCCGAGGATCAAGGCGTTTCTCGACCACACGGTCCGCTCTGCGAAAGAGAAGGGCTATTCCGAGACGATGTACGGACGCAGAAGGCCGATTCCGGAACTTCTGTCGGTGAATTTCAACCAAAGGTCTTTCGGCGAACGCGTCGCGATGAATGCACCGATCCAGGGGACCGCGGCGGACATCATGAAGATCGCGATGATCAGAGTGGATCAGAGACTCAGGGAAGAAGGACTGAAATCCCGCATCGTGCTGCAGATCCACGACGAACTTCTGCTGGAAGTCCCGGAAGAGGAAGCGGATTGCGCCGAGGAAATCCTGGTCACGGAGATGGAGCATGCGGCAAAGCTTCAGGTAAAGCTGGAAGTCGAGGCAAAGCGGGGCAGAAGCTGGTATGAGACGAAATAATTCCGCGGAAGAGAAAATAAAAGCGGGACTTTCCGGACAATCATTCCTCCTTGGGATCACCGGAGGCGTCGGCGCCGGGAAAAGCCGCGTTCTGAGCACGATAAAGGCCGATTTTCCGGTTTTTCTGATCGAAGCCGATGAAGTAGGCAGGGAACTTATGGAACCCGGAAAAGCGGTGTTTTCGGCGCTTGTGGCGCATTACGGGGAAGAGATCCTTCTTCCGGACGGGATGATTGACCGCAGGAAGCTGGCGGAGATCGGACTCAGGGATGAAGAAAGCCAGCGTGTTCTGAACGAACTGGAGCACCCGGTCATAAAGGACGAGATTCTCCGAAGGATACAAAGAATCGAGGAGGAATACCCCGGAAAAACAGCGGCCGCCTCAGTCCGGAAGTCTCCGGATGAAAATCCGGAAACTGGATTATTTTCCGACGGCGGGTCAGAGGAAAGCGGATGTTTTTTTGTACGTCCCCGAAAGCCGGTGATCCTTCTTGAAGCCGCGCTTCTTGTGGAAGGAGGACTCTCGGATCTCTGCGACGAGGTCTGGTACATTTTCGCGCCGAAAGAAGAGCGCATCCGGCGGCTGATGAAAAGCCGCGGATACAGCCGTAAAAAGGCACTTTCGGTTATGGCGCGCCAGCTTACGTACCGGGAGTTTCGGACGCATTCCGATTACCTGATCCACAACGGCTCGGACTTTACGATTACACAGGCGGAAATCCACCGCCGGATGAAGGAGATATTCACGTATTTATGCGATTCAGAAGCATAGCCTCCGGAAGCAACGGAAACTGCATCTATACCGGCACCGATCGGACTCATGTCCTGATCGATGCCGGCATTTCCTGCAAGCGGATCGAGCAGGGCCTGCAGGAACTCGGGATTACCGGGCGGGAACTCTCGGGGATCCTGATTACCCATGAACACAGCGACCATATCGCAGGACTCCGGGTACTCGTAAAACATACGGGAGTCCCTGTTTTTGCGACGGCAGGAACGATTGAAGCCCTGAAAAGTATGGACAGGGAGGGCTGCATCGATTCCTCGCTGTATCACGTGATTGATCCGGGAACGGATTTTCCGGTCGGTGACTTTACCGTCCGCTCCGTCCGCACGAGCCACGACGCGGCCGAGTCCTGTGCCTACCGTCTGGAAGCTTTCGGCAAATCCGTCGCGGTCATGACGGACCTCGGCACCTGGACCCCCGCGCAGGCGGAAGCGCTCCGGGGCCTTTCCGGCCTCCTTCTGGAATCGAACCACGACATCCGCATGCTCGAGACCGGAAGCTATCCTTACGTACTGAAACGGCGGATTTTAAGCGACTTCGGACATCTGTCGAATGAAATGACCGGGAAGCTTCTGGACCGTGTTTTAGGGCCGGATCTTCAGTTTACGCTCCTTGGGCATCTCTCGGAGGAAAACAATTACCCGGATCTGGCACTGCTTTCCGTGAAGAATGAAATTGACCTTTCAGACTCACAGTGGAAATCCTCCGATTTCCGGATCGAAGTTGCGAGCCGCTACAGTTCATCGGAAATCTTTGAAATCTGAGCGACGGGGGACAGGTGTCATCTGTCAATTTGACAGATGACACCTGTCCCTGAT
>CACYBV010000347.1 GCA_902772745.1 uncultured Eubacteriales bacterium | reverse complement strand
GAAGCTTGTGGAAAAGGCGAAGCTCATGGCAAAGGGCGGCAACATCAAAGGCCTGACCAATACGGCGAAACTGGGTCTTTCCAATATCCGCACCAACCTGAAGCTTCCGGATGTCCTCTGGACGATCACACAGCTTGACAATTACAATATGGCCGGTCAGATGCAGTTCCCTTCCGAGGGCAGCTATACCATCGGCAAAGTGGTCGGAAATTATTACAACAAATACGGTGCGCTGGATGTCATCGTTGTCAATGATTTCGAGCAGGAAGTCCGGAATCTGCACGAATTCCTTTATCCCGGCCTTCCGTATGAACCGAGTGAATTTATAAAGGGCATCAGCTGGCAGATGAATATCGACCGCCAGGGGCAGTAATTTCAGTTCACCGATCTGTGACCGAAAACACGCAGAAACTCCACGCTTTATACACATTTTAAACACAATTCTCCTCTAAGATAGGAGCCGTAAGATCAGAGATGACCTGTTGGCTCCATCTTTGGAGGAGGTTTTTTTATGGATGATTACAGGTTCAGTGAAGAAGAACGGAAGTATGACGAGACATATTACGAAGAGCAGGTAAAGCCGAAAAAGAAAAGAATCGGCCTTCGGATCACCGCAGTTGTCCTCGCAGCGGCGCTGCTTCTTTCCGGCATCGGATATGGCGCATACCGGATCGGCAGTTCGTACACTGCAGTGACGGAAGCTTCCGACGAATCGGAAACCCGCCAGGGGAAGGACATTATACAGAATACGGCATCCCATACGCAGCAGGATAGCAGCGTGCAGCTCAGCCGCAGCAGCACTTCCGAAAACAGCGGATCCCAGGTGTCCCTCACGACGAACGATGAGGTGGACCGCACGGATACCGATGCGACGCCGGTAGTTCTGGATGTCTCGGAGGTTGTTGAAAACGTCATGCCCTGTGTTGTGGCGATTACCGACAATCTGGAGGTGACTTCGTCCAACTCCTACAACCCTTACAACTATTATTTCGGCGGCTCCAAAACACCCTCCACGCAGGAAAGCGCAGCTTCCGGTTCGGGTGTCATCATTGCCCAGAGCGAAGATGAACTTCTGATTGTCACCAACAATCATGTTATCGACAACGAAGGGAATTATTCTTATTACAGTGTATCCTCGACCGGTGTGACCGTTAAATTCGTCGACGAAAGCATTGCGGACGCGGTGGTTAAAGGCACCGATACCGAAGCGGATCTTGCGGTAATTGCGGTAAAGCTTTCCGACCTTTCGGAAGAAACCATGGAGACGATCCGGATTGCGGTCTGCGGAGACTCTGACGCGCTGAAAGTCGGCACCGGCGTTATCGCGATCGGCAACGCGATGGGCTACGGTCAGTCCGTGACGACCGGCATCATCAGTGCCAAGAACCGCGACGTCACGATCGACGGAATCACGAGAAAACTGATGCAGACGGATGCTGCGATCAACCCCGGAAACTCCGGCGGCGGCCTGTTCAACTCGAAAGGAGAGCTTATCGGCATTAATTCCGCGAAGAGCGTCGACACTTCGGTCGAAGGCATGGGCTTCGCGATTCCGATCAACGCGGCTTCCGAGATTATTGAAGACCTGATGAACCGCGAACCGATAGCGGAAGGCGAACAGGGATATCTCGGAATCAACGGCGAGACTGTTCCGGACAACTATGTTGCGGATTATGATTACCCGAAGGGGGTATCGGTCACCAGAATAGCCGAAGGCTCCCCCGCCGAAATTGCCGGGCTTCAGGTCTATGATATCGTTACCGCCGTCGACGGCAAGGCGGTTGAGTCGATGAACCAGCTGAAGGACCGCGTCAACAGTTATCCCGCCGGTACGACGGTGACTCTGACCATATCCCGCCCCGACGGACGCAGCTTCAGGGAAATCGAACTCGAAGTGACGCTCGCCCGTTATGATGATATTTCCGGATTCCAGGAAAATGCTCCGGTTCCGGAGGAAAGCACTACGGAAGAGAAATACGACTGGGACTCGAACGACTGGGATTCGGATAACGGCAGCGATATCGAAGAATTCTTCAAGTGGCTTCTGGACCAGATGCAATAATTATAACGATCTCTTTATCTTTTACCCTTTCTCTACAGGGCCTGCAGTGCTCCGCATTCCTACGCGGACCTGCAGGCCCGCCTTTTTGCTGCCCGTAATGCGTAAAAACCGGCGTATGCTGACGCACGGGAGCTTTGACGAATGCGTACGATACCGGAATGCGGATTTACGCCGCTTCAGGTGACTGCAGCCTGCAGGTATCATACATCTGATTGTATTCCCCTTGATTTTCAACACAAGATGTGGTATCATACCCGGGTGAGTCGGCAGGAAAAATACGGGAAGCCGCCGGCCGGCTGTAGATGACAGGAGAAGAGATGCTTCAGAAAATCCGGGAATGTGCAGAACCCCTGACCGAATGGTTCCTGAGGGCGAAACGTGAGATGCCCTGGCGCAGGGATCCTTCCGCGTATCATGTTTATGTTTCGGAGATCATGCTGCAGCAGACCCGTGTCGATACGGTGCGCCCGTATTATCAGAGATTCATCTCCGAACTTCCCGACATCAGGGCACTGGCTTCATGCGATGAAGACCGCCTCCTGAAACTCTGGGAAGGGCTCGGCTATTATTCCAGAGTCCGGAACATGAAAAAGGCCGCAGAGATCATTGTGCGGGATTATGACGGCAAATTTCCGGAAAACTTTCAGGAGCTTCGGAAACTTCCCGGGATCGGCGAATATACCGCCGGTGCGGTTCTGTCGATCGCCTTTCATCAGCCGGAACCGGTTGTGGACGGAAATGTCCTGAGGATTCTTTCACGGCTTACGGGTTTTACGGACAGCATCGATCTTGAGCGGACGAAAAAGAAGTGCCGGGAAATGCTTCGGGAATTCCTGCAGGAATCGAAGCTTTGCCCCTCGGTTTTCAACCAGGCGCTGATGGAACTCGGGGCGCTTGTCTGCATTCCGAACGGGGCACCGCTCTGCGGGGAATGTCCGCTGAGCAGATTCTGCACCGCATCGCTTTCGGGCAGGATTTCGGAGCTTCCGGTGCGTTCGCCTAAAACATCCCGGAAAAAAGAGGCGATCACGGCTTTTCTTATTTTCAGGGGCAGGGATATTCTCCTCCGGAAGAATGGCGGGAAAAACCTGCTCTCGGGACTTTGGGAACTGCCGCATTACGAAGGAAAACCGGAGCTTTCGAAAACGGAGGCATTTCTCGGAAAACTCGGGATTGTCCCGGAATCTATGCGGTTCCTTCCCGAAAAGAAGCACATATTCACACATATCGAATGGGAGCTTTACGGAATCGAAGTACTGGCCGGGAGCGGTTCTTTGAGAAAAGACATCGAAGAAGGAAATGAAACGCTGCGTTTTTTCGGGCCGGAGGATCTTGACCTCAGGATTGCCCTTCCGGAGGCTTACCGGAAATGGCAGCTTCGCCCGGGAGAAAACTGATATGAAGAAGATACGGATCATTTTTATTACAGGCCTTTTTCTCCTGATGCTTTCAGGCTGCAGGGAGTACAGAAAATCCTATGAAACCGGACTTTCTCTTGCGGCTCAGGGAAACTATGAGGAGGCGATCAGAAAATACCGCCTCGCTATTTCCCAGGGCATGCAGGAACCTGTGGTTTATGCGGATCTTGCCGCCGCGCTTCAGAACATCGGCGCGGAAGATGAAGCGGATGAAGCGATCGGAAAAGCGCTTGAGTCAGGCGCGGAAGATCCGGCAACATTGAAAAAAGCCGGGATTTTTTACCTGATGCGTTCCCGGGATGCGACGGCGCTCCAGTACCTGCAGGCATCGATCCGCTCGGAAGAGGAAAAACTGAGCGGTGAAGACCTGGATACCATGGGCTATGTCGCCGATATCTACCGGCGGGCCGGCGCATGGCAGGAAGCGATACGGATTTACAATCTCCTGATCAGCCAGGGGTTCTGCACGCTGGAGCATGAGATCCTGGCGGGGAGCTGTTATCTCGGGCTTGTCCAGCATGAGGCGGCCTGCCAGTATTTTGAAATGGCTGTGAACAATCCGAGGATTACGGCGAAACATTATGCTGTGATCGTGAGGATGCTCCGGGAAGCCGGAGCGGTCGTAAATGCGGAGGATTACTTCGCGCGCGGCCTCCGGTTTATCGAAGAAAACGGCGGGATGAGCCGCGGTGCATTTACATACCGCTGCGGGAAACAAGCGGAAGCTTCCGCGCTTCTTCCCGAAAGCGACGATGAGGAAACGATGCTGATCCGTGCGGCGATCCTTCGGGACAGCGGGGATTATGAGGCGGCGGAACGGATTTACGAAGAACTGATCCGAAACGGCCATGACGGCGGAAATGTCTATAATGCCTACATGATGCTCAAAACGGAGTCCGGCGATTACACTGCGGCGCTTCAGCTTCTTCAGAAAGTGCAGACATCGGAGGATCCTGAGGTACGTGCGGACGGGATGTGGAATGAAGTGATTCTCTGCGAACGGATGCAGGATTATGATGCCGCCCGCAAAAAGCTCAGGGAATACGCGGCCGGACGCAGACTGACGGACACCGAACTTCGGGAACTCTGGTTTCTGACCGGCGAGTGAATTCTGTGCACAGGATGCAGGGATACTGCGTAAAAACTGCACAAAAAGTATATGTTCCGAATGAAGTACCGTTTATTT
>CACYBV010000346.1 GCA_902772745.1 uncultured Eubacteriales bacterium | reverse complement strand
TGTCTCCGGTTTTAATGTAATGAGATGATCCGGGAACCCTCTGCCCCGCGACGCTCAATAAAATATACGGAGGTGCCGCATGGCAAATATTAAATCTGCGAAAAAACGTGTTCTTGTAGCTGCTGAAAGGACTGAGAGAAACAAAGCTGTCAAGTCCAGAGTGAAAACTTATGTGAAGAAGGTTTATGCTGCGATCGATTCCGGTGACAAGGCAGCTGCGAAGGAAGCCTTCAAAGCCGCTGAGGCAGAACTTTCCAAGGCTGCTTCCAAGGGTGTCTATCATAAGAATACTTCCAGCAGAAAGATTGGACGTTTGGCAAAAGCAGTAGATGCTATGGCATAAGCAAACATGTGAAAGACCCCGGCTTTAAACTGGCACGGGGTTTTTTCTTTACGAGAGAAATTTTGGATGAAACACCTGATTGCGCGGATTGATCCGGGATCGATCGCGGAAGAACTGGAAATTGAAGCCGGAGATTTCGTGCTTTCCGTTGACGGACAGGAAATCGAAGACGTTTTCGACTGGCGTGCCCTGACCCAGGACGAGGAGCTCGTGCTTCTTGTCGAAAAGCCGGACGGCGAAGAGTGGGAGCTCGAGATCGAGAAGGACCCCTACGAGGATCTTGGCATCGTTTTTGCAAGCGACCTTATGAGCGACTACAGAAGATGCTCGAACGCCTGCATTTTCTGCTTCATCGACCAGATGCCGAGAGGCCTGCGGGAGACGCTGTATTTCAAGGACGATGACTCGCGGCTTTCTTTCCTGCAGGGGAATTATATCACCCTGACCAATATGAGGGAGCGGGACGTCGAACGTATCATCCGCTACCGGATGGAGCCGATGAATATCTCAGTGCATACGACGGAACCGGAACTCCGGGTACGGATGCTCAAGAACCGTTTCGCAGGCGACTGCCTTCGCTACCTCGACATGTTTTACGAGGCCGGCCTGCACATGAATATGCAGATCGTCCTCTGCAAAGGCGTGAATGACGGGGAACATCTCGAGAGGACGCTTTCCGACCTGTACAGGTATCTTCCGGTACTGCAGTCCCTTTCGGTTGTCCCGGTCGGCCTTACGAAGTACCGCGAAGGACTGTATCCTCTGGAGCCTTTTACACCGGAAGAATGCCGCGAAGTGGTCGAAACCGCTGAAAAGTGGCAGCAAAAAGCCTTTTCGGAATTCGGTCTGCATTTTGTCCACGCAAGCGACGAGTTTTATCTGAAAGCCGGGATCGAAGTTCCTGAAGAAGAGCGCTACGACGGATACCTGCAGATCGAGAACGGCGTCGGAATGGTCCGCTGCCTTTACGAGGAGGCAAAAACCGCCCTCCGGAAGCTGAAAAACGACGGGGAGAAGCGCAGCCTGACCTTTGCGACCGGGCTTCTTTCGGCTCCGATCCTGGAAAAGATCCGCATGCTCTGCGAAGAGAAGTTCCCGGGACACAAAAACCGGATTATCGGGATCCGAAACGACTTTTTCGGACCGGAGATCACGGTCGCGGGCCTTGTAACGGGACGGGACCTGATTACGGCACTTAAAGGGGAGAAACCCGGCGACGCTGTGGTGATCCCGGGCTGTATGCTTCGTTCCGGGGAAGACGTTTTTCTCGACGACGTGCATATTTCCGAGGTTGCGGAAGCGCTCGGAGTTCCCGTCCTTGTCCTGAAATCAGGCGGAGACGCCCTGGTGCGCATCCTCTGCGGAATCATTCGTGAAGAAGACCTTGATTCGTCCCACGGCGAATATGAACTGAAAAAACTGAACGGCTGACAGGCAGATTCGATAAAGGAATGCCCAAAATGCCGAAATCATAAGGAAACGGAGAATTATGAAACCGACCGTAGCGATCGTCGGGCGCCCGAATGTGGGAAAATCCACGCTTTTCAACGCGCTTGCCGGCGAAAACATTGCGATTGTACAGGATACGCCGGGCGTGACCCGGGACAGGATCTACGCGGACGCTTCGTGGCTCAACCGGAGTTTCACACTGATCGATACCGGCGGAATCGAGCCGGAATCAAAGGATGTGATCCTTTCGCAGATGCGCGAACAGGCGGAGACCGCGATTTCCACCGCCGACGTGATCATTTTCCTCGTGGACTGCCGTCAGGGACTTGTGGATACCGACGACAAGGTGGCGGACATGCTTCGGCGCGCCGACAAGCCGATCGTACTCTGCGTCAATAAAGTTGACAATTTCGACACCCAGATGGCGGATGTCTATGAATTCTATAACCTCGGGCTCGGAGACCCGATTCCCGTAAGCGCCGTGAGCAAGAAGAATCTCGGCGACCTTTTGGATGCCGTGACCGCGGCTTTTCCCGACAGCGATTCCGGGGAGGAGGACGACGACCGGCCGCGGATTGCAATCATCGGAAAACCGAATGTCGGGAAATCATCCCTCGTGAACCGGCTCGCCGGTGAAGACCGGGTGATTGTTTCGGATATCGCGGGGACTACCAGGGACGCGATCGACACCGCCGTGCGGTACAATAAAAAAGAATATGTCTTTATTGACACGGC
>CACYBV010000345.1 GCA_902772745.1 uncultured Eubacteriales bacterium | reverse complement strand
TGACGTTCCAGCTCTGTAAGCGGGTCCTCTTCCTCGGTAGTCTCTTCCTCAGTAGTCTCCTCCTCAGTAGTCTCCTCCTCAGTGGTTTCCTCTTCGGTAGTTTCCTCCTCAGTGGTTTCCTCTTCAGTGGTTTCCTCTTCGGTAGTTTCCTCCTCGGTTATCTCTTCCTCAGTCGTCGTTTCCTTCTCTGTCGTGGTTTCTTTTTCAGTCTGCGCCTCTGTCGCCTCGAATTCTGTCTCCTCTTCCGACGCTTTCTCGGTTTCCTCGATCGTACCGTCAAGCATATCAATCATGCTCCCCGAAGAAGGCATCGACGGTATTTCTTCTTCCGTCGAATCATCCGGCAGGTCACTCATGCTCTCCGAAGGAGACAGTGTGTCTCCCCCCTCTTCGCTGCTTTCAGCCGAAACAGAAGTCTCTGTATCTCCTCCTTGGAAAACCGCCATGATGTTGTCCCAGAAAATGATTCCGAGAACCACCAAAGCAGCAAGCAGGATACCGATCGAAGGAAGGATAATCAGAAGGGCTACTTTTTTTCCGCCGGATTCCTTCTTCGGCGGTTCAGGCTGCGGCTGCGGTGTGAATCCTGCGCCGCCCCGCGGCGGCTGCCCGGGGCTCTGCGGCGGAACCTGGCCGTAATTCGGAACGGGACGGCCGGAGTTCTGAAGCGGCGGCTGCCCGGGGCTCTGCGGCGGAACCTGGCCGTAATTCGGAGCAGGACGGCCGGGGTTCTGAAGCGGCGGCTGCCCGGGATTCTGCGGCGGAACCTGGCCGTAATTTTGCTTCGGAGGCTGGGGGGGGATCTGCTGCGGCGCCGGGCTGTTATTCTGCTCCGGCGGCATCGGAATGGCTTCTTCCCCGAGATTGTTTCGCGGCGGCTGCATGAACGGTCCTGCAGCCTTGTTCTGCTGCTGCGGATTCGGAGCCTGCGGCACGGGATTCAGCGGCTGTCCGTATACAGGCTGCGGCGCCGGATTCTGTCCGGGAGGCACAGGTGCCCCAGCCCCGGCGCTTTTTTGTGCCATCCTCGGGTTGGCTCTTCCGCAGACAGGGCAGAATTTTGCGTCATCATTCAACTGGTTTCCACAACCGTTACAAAACATGATATTACCTCCGAGAGTATTTGTTTTCAGCACCCCGATAAACCCGGACCGGATTCCGGACGGGAGATTCTTCTCCCGGACAAATCCGGGGCAGGTTTATCGAGGATCCGAAAGCGAAGCCTTGAGGAGCCTCGGCATGAGGAATGCAAAGCATTTACGCTTCACGTACCGTCTTTGCGGAAAGCGCGTCACCGTCGGCATCAATTTCTATCACATCCCCTTCGGAAAGATTTCCCTCGAGGATGATCCGCGCGGCAGCGGTCTCCACATATTTCTGCAGATACCGCTTCAGCGGCCGTGCACCGAACTGCGGATCGTAGCCGTGATCGATCACGTACTTCATCGCCGCGTCCGTAAGCCGGATCGAGATTTCCCGGTCCTGAAGCCGCCTGTTGACATCCGCCACCATCAGTTTCACGATCGCGCCGATATTGTCCTTCGTCAGCGGTTTAAATAGAATGGTCTCGTCAAGCCGGTTCAGAAATTCCGGGCGGAAATGGAGCCTCAGCTCCGCCATCACAAGGTCTTCGGTCTCCTTCGTGATTCCTCCCTGTTCGTCGATCCCCGAAAGCAGGTACGATGATCCGATGTTTGAAGTCATGATCAGGATCGTATTCTTGAAATCCACGGTCCTGCCCTGCGAATCGGTAATCCGTCCGTCGTCAAGAACCTGCAGCAGCACGTTAAATACGTCCGGATGCGCCTTTTCCACTTCGTCGAAGAGAACGACGCTGTAGGGTTTCCGGCGCACCGCTTCCGTGAGCTGGCCGCCTTCATCGTAGCCGATATATCCGGGAGGCGCACCGATGAGCCTTGCCACCGAATGCTTCTCCATATATTCGCTCATATCGATCCGGACCATGTTCCCTTCGTCGTCAAAGAGACTCTGGGCCAGTGCCTTTGCAAGTTCCGTCTTGCCGACGCCCGTCGGTCCCAGGAACAGGAAGGAGCCGATCGGGCGTTTCGGGTCCTTGATGCCGGCTTTCGAACGGAGAATCGCATCCGATACCTTCTGTACGCCCTCGTCCTGTCCGACGACCCGCTTATGCAGCTCGTCCGCAAGATGCAGGGTCTTTTCGCGTTCGGTTTCGCTGAGGCGCGCGACCGGAATACCGGTCCAGCGGCTGATGATCCGTGCGATTTCCTCTTCGGTGACCGATTCGTGGACAAGATGCAGGTCTTCTTTGGAAAGCGCCTTTTCCTGGATCTCCAGCTCGGCAGTCAGTTTCGGGAGTTCCCCGTACTGCAGCTCCGCGGCTTTATTCAGGTCATAGCGCTGCTTTGCCTGCTCGATTTCGCCTTTCAGCTGGTCGATGGATTCCCGCAGCTTCTGCAGTTTCTCGATCGAAGCCTTTTCATTGTCCCACTGGGCTTTCTGCGCCGCAAAAGATTCCCGGAGTTCCGCAAGTTCCTTCTGCAGGTCGAGAAGCCGTTCCTGCGAAAGCCGGTCGGTTTCCTTTTTCAGCGCCGCTTCCTCGATCTCGAGCTGCATGATTTTTCTGCGCTGTCCGTCAAGCTCCGAGGGCAGCGAATCCAGTTCCGTCTTGATCAGTGCGCAGGCTTCATCCACGAGGTCGATCGCCTTGTCCGGAAGAAAACGGTCGGAAATGTAGCGGTTTGAGAGCACTGCCGCCGACACTAAAGCACCGTCTGTGATCTTGACGCCGTGGTAGACTTCGTAACGCTCTTTCAGCCCGCGGAGGATCGAAACAGTGTCCTCGACCGTCGGTTCGTCTACAAGGACCGGCTGGAACCTCCGCTCGAGTGCCGCGTCTTTTTCAATGTATTTTCTGTATTCGTCGATGGTGGTGGCGCCCACACAGTGCAGCTCGCCCCGGGCCAGCATGGGCTTGAGCAGGTTTCCGGCGTCCATACTGCCCTCGGTCTTGCCGGCGCCGACGATCGTGTGCAG
>CACYBV010000344.1 GCA_902772745.1 uncultured Eubacteriales bacterium | reverse complement strand
TCCATGATAATTCATATTTGGGTAAATCAGTCAGTGTATGTTTTTTGAATATGTTGTTTTGAATCATGATCACGATTGTCATCCCTGTCTATAATGTCGAACCATATCTTCGCCGCTGCATCGACTCGATCCTCTCCCAAACCTTTCAGGATTTCGAATTAATCCTGGTGGATGACGGATCACCGGACGGATGCGGCCATATTTGCGACGAATATGCCCTTAAAAGCCCCCGGATTCGTGTGATCCATAAAAAGAACGGGGGATTGTCTGATGCCCGGAATTCGGGCCTTTTTGACGCTCAGGGCGAATATATCGCTTTCATAGACAGTGATGACTGGGTCGCACCGTCTTTCCTTTCGGATATGATGGAGGCGCTACAGGATACAGAGGCGGATATCTGCGAATGTGAAGTACTGAGAACCTCCGGCGAGGAAGGCGAAAGACCAAATCCCGGGATCGCCGATGTACCGGTGCGTGTTTTCAATACAGAGGAAGCGCTGAAGGAGCTGATTTCCGACAGGATTCTTCACCAGCATGTATGGAACAAGCTGTACAGAAGAGAGGTGCTTCAGGGCATCCTTTTCGAAAAGGGCAGGACGAATGAGGATGAATTTTGGACCTACCAGGTATTCGGGCGGGCGAAGAAGGTCGTCAAGATCGACAAGGCGCTGTATTATTACTTCCAACGTCCGGGAAGCATCATGGGAGAGACCTTCAGCCTGAAACGGCTGGATGCGCTGGACGCGAAGATGGCGCGCCAGGCCTACATCGAGGGGCATTTTCCGTCTTTGTCCGGACAAGCGCGGCTGAATCTTTACGGATCCTGTATCTATGCGGGGCAGATGAGCCTGAAGTACCTGGATCAGAAGGATATAAAAACAGCCAGGGAAAAGATCAACAGTATCAGGACTGAAATTCCGGACATTTCGCCGGAGATCAGAAAGCAGCCGCTGAAGCAGCGACTGTGGTTGAGACTGTCAAAAGCCAGCTTTTGGGGAACCGTAAAACTGAAGAACCTGCTGCGAAGAGGGTTTTGATACAGGTGCATCAACGCCACAAAGACAACCATATCATGAAACGGAAAGCTATGCAGAAAGAAGCTGTACAGAAGCAGACTGTACAAAAAAAGAAACATCCGATTTTAAGGGTTCTGGCCGCCATTCTCGCGGCCTTAGTTCTCTGCGTCGCTTTTTCCTTCATCCTGTCCTATCACGCTCTTCATACTTCTTATTATTCCGTAACATCTGAGAAACTGTCTGCTTCTTTCCGGGTGGTTTCCCTTGCGGATATCCATGGCTCCACATTCGGCAAAGAGAATAAACGTTTGATTAAACGTGTAAAGGATGCTTCTCCCGACCTGATCCTGCTTCCGGGCGATCTGATCAACAAGTATGATGAGGATACCTCGGACGAAGAAGCGCTGGTAAGGGAACTCTGCAAAATTGCACCGGTGTACATTTCTGCGGGAAATCATGAGCTGGAGTATGACCGGGAGCACGGGTTTTCGTATGATCCGGGGAGCGAAGGAGACAGTGTGCTTGCCCGCTTCGAGGCGGCCGGCGCTTCGGTGCTGGAAAAGTCTTATCAAGATATTGAAGTGAAGGGCCAGAGGATCCGGATCGGCGGCTTTTACGGATATGGGATTCCGGACGAGTATGCAGAGAGTTGGATGCGGGACGAGCTGCCTTTTCTGAAGGATTTCCAGGATACGGAAGACTTTACGATGCTTCTCTGCCATATGCCCTATACATTTTTGGTGCTGAAGGGTTTGGATCGCTGGGATTTTGACACGGTGCTTTCGGGACATGTGCATGGAGGCCAGGTACGGTTCCCATTCTTCGGGCTTCTGAGCAAGTATCAGACAGGTAAGGAGGATATGAAGTTCCCTTACTGGGGCGGGTTGTGGGCGCCGGACCAGGGACGTTTCCCCGGGAGACTTTCGGGGGTGTATACATCGGCTGACGGAGAGCGGACCATGGTGCTGTCAAGAGGCCTTGGAAATACGGACCGGATACCGCGCTTCAACAATATTCCCGAGATTGTGGTGGTGGATTACGGCCCGAAGTGAGGAACGTTTTCTGGAGGAGTGATGAAGCAGGCATATATTAACGGACAGGTTTATACGGGAAAAGACAGCTTCAGCGAGGCTTTTCTTACCGAAGACGGGATCATTACGGCGGTCGGAAGCGATGCGGAGATACTTGCGCTCTCGGATCAGGATACAAAGGTCACGGATATGGCGGGCTGTTTCATCTGCCCCGGGTTCAACGATTCGCATATGCATCTTCTGAACTTCGGAAAGATGCTTCATACGGCGCAGCTTTTCGGACACACCGGGAGCCTTGAAGAAATGCTCCGCTATATGCGCGAATACGCGGAGAAGTATCCGCCACGAAAAGGCCGGTGGCTGATCGGACGGGGCTGGAACCAGGACTATTTCTCAGATGTGAGCCGTATGCCGGACCGCAGGGACCTTGATACGATTTCCACCGAATACCCGATCGTGCTGACCCGCGCCTGCGGACACTGCTGTGTGGTAAATACCCGGGCGCTTGAGATTGCCGGTATTTTCGGCGAAACGCCTGTTCCGGAAGGCGGCGCAATTGGGATGGAAGACGGCGCGCCGGACGGAAGACTGTATGACAATGCGATGGAACTGATCAGTCCCTTTATCCCGTCTCCGGACAGGGAGGAACTGAAGTCGATGATCCGCGCCGCCTGCAGGGAGCTGAATTCGTACGGGATTACGAGCGTCCAGTCGGATGACTACGGCGTTTTTCATGATATACCGTTTGAGACTGTTAATTCCGTATTCAGGGAACTGGAGGAAAGCGGGGAGCTCTCAGTACGGGTTTATGAGCAGGCCAATATTCCGACCCTGAATGATCTCATCCGCTTTTCAGAATCCGGAAATGTGACCGGAAAAGGGACGGACTTTTTCCGGATTGGACCGCTGAAAATCGTTGCGGACGGGTCACTGGGAAGCCGTACGGCGTTTCTTTCCCGTCCCTATGCGGACATGCCTGAGACGAAGGGACTTATGCTTTTCAGCCCGGATGAGCTGGAAGCGCTGATGTCATATGCCAATGCGCAGGGTATGCAGATCGCGGTTCACGCAATCGGGGACGCCTGTCTGGATGAGGTTCTGGAGGCGATGGAGCATGCGCTGTCGGAACACCCCGGGAAAGATCACCGCCATGGCATTGTGCACTGCCAGATTACGCGGCCGGACCAGCTGGAAAGAATTCGTGACCTGCGGCTTCATGTATATGCGCAGTCTGTTTTTCTGGACTATGACAGCCATATCGTGGAGAAGCGCGCCGGAAAGAAGCTTGCAGAAACCAGCTACGCCTGGAAGACCCTGCTTCAGAGCGGCGTCTCGGTTTCCAACGGCTCGGACTGCCCGGTTGAGCTGCCGGATGTGATGAAGGGAATTGAGTGCGCGGTAACCAGAAAGTCCATGGACGGAACCGGGCC
>CACYBV010000343.1 GCA_902772745.1 uncultured Eubacteriales bacterium | reverse complement strand
TATACCCAGTCCAATTCTGTAGCCTACGCCTACGACGGACAGGCAATCGGCGTCGGCGCCGGCCAGCAGAGCCGCATTCACTGCACGCGTCTTGCAGGCACGAAAGCGGACACCTGGTTCCTCAGGCAGTGCCCGAAGGTCCTGAACCTTCCCTTCAAAGACGACGTCGCCCGCACAACCCGGGACAACGTTATCGACGGCTATATCAACCAGAATGAAGAGGATGTCTGCGAGGACGGAATCTGGCAGCTTTATTTTACGGAGCGGCCGGAGCCGCTTTCGGCGGAAGAGAAAAAAGCCTGGCTTTCGACAAGGCAGAATGTCGCGCTCGGTTCCGACGCCTTCTTCCCCTTCTCGGACAATGTGGAGCGCGCGCACCGTTCGGGCGTCAGATACATCGCAGAGCCGGGCGGATCGATCCGGGACGACGATGTGATCGCAGCTGCCGACAAGTACGGCATCGCGATGGCGTTTACGGGGATGAGGCTGTTCCATCATTGATCCGTTCCCGGATCCATGATGAATTATCGCAGGGATGCAGAGGGAAAGCAGCAGCTTTCCGGCACGCATCCGGCGCAGGGGGAAACGGCATACGTTTTCCCGAAAAAAAGGAGCAGTTATGAATATTCTTACAGTCGGCGGCGGCGGACGCGAACACGCCATCATCAAATGCCTCAAGAAAAATCCCGAAGCAGAGACGATCTATGCGCTGCCCGGTAACGGCGGGATCGCAAAGGACGCGGAGTGTTTTCCCATAAAAGCGACAGACATTGACGGAATCGTGGACTTTGTGAAAAATCATACCGTGGATTACGCGGTGGTCGCGCCGGACGATCCGCTGGTTCTCGGCCTCGTGGACCGCCTCGAAGAACTCGGAATCCCCTGCTTCGGTCCGCGTGCAAACGCCGCGATTATCGAAGGTTCCAAGGTCTTCTCCAAGAACCTGATGAAGAAATACGGAATTCCGACCGCAAAGTATGAAGTCTTCACAGACGCCGGATCCGCGCTCGAATACGTGAAAAACTGTCCGCTTCCGACTGTCGTCAAGGCAGACGGACTCGCACTCGGGAAAGGCGTGCTGATCTGCATGACCCGGGAAGAGGCGGAATCCGCGGTGCATTCGATCATGGAAGATCACCAGTTCGGAAAAAGCGGCGACCAGATCGTGATCGAGGAGTTTCTCGAAGGGCCGGAGGTCTCGGTTCTCTCCTTTACCGATGGTAAAACCGTGGTGCCGATGATTTCTTCCATGGATCATAAACGTGCGGGCGATCATGACACAGGCCTGAATACCGGCGGTATGGGCACGATTGCACCGAATCCTTTCTATACACCTAAAGTCGCAGAACGCTGCATGGAGGAAATCTTCCTTCCGACGATCCGTGCGATGAATGCGGAAGGCCGGACCTTCAAGGGGTGCCTTTATTTCGGACTGATGATCACGAAAGACGGACCGAAGGTCATAGAATACAACTGCCGCTTCGGCGATCCGGAAACCCAGGTCGTCCTCCCGCTATTGGAATCAGATCTGCTTACTGTGATGCAGGCCGTAACGGAAGAGCGGCTGTCGGAGACTGAGGTCCGCTTCAGCGATAAATCCGCCTGCTGCGTCATCATGGCGTCCAGGGGATATCCTGTGAAATATGAAAAGGGATTTGAAATCACGATTCCCGAAAACATTGCGGACAGGGTATTTGTCGCCGGGGCAAAACTGTCGGACGGAAAACTTCTCTCGGACGGCGGAAGAGTGCTCGGCGTGACGGAGATCTCGGATACGCTTAACGGGGCAATAGAAAAAGCCTATGAGGATGTGAAATCGATTCATTTTGACAACGCTTATTTCAGAACGGACATCGGCGCTCGTGCGCTTTCTGCCGTGAAAGGAGCATGATGGTTTACAGGATATTTGTTGAAAAAAAGAAAGGCCTGCAGCTTCAGGCGGACGCGCTTCTTCAGGAAATCCGGGAGCTTCTCGGGATCCGGGGGATTCAGCGCCTGAGGCTTCTGAACCGCTATGACGCGGAGGATATCCGCGAAGAGCTTTTTCAGCAGGCGATCAATACGGTGTTCTCCGAGCCGCAGCTCGACGATGTGTACAGCGATCCGGACTTTTCAAATGCCGCAGTTTTCGCCGTGGAATACCTTCCCGGGCAGTTTGACCAGCGCGCGGACTCGGCGGCGCAGTGCATCCAGATAATCTCCACAGGGGAACGTCCGCTGATCCGGACCGCAAAGGTCTATGCCCTCTACGGACAGATTTCGCAGGAAGATCTTGCGGCAGTAAAAAAATATGTGATCAACCCGGTCGAGGCGCGGGAAGCTTCCCTTGAAAAGCCGGATACCCTGAAAACGCCGTACCAGATTCCGACGGAAGTCGCGGTCCTTCACGGTTTCAATGAATATGACGAAGCGCAGCTTTCCGCTTTTGTCCGGGACTGCGGCCTCGCGATGGATGAATCGGACATCGCGTTCTGCCAGCAGTATTTCCGGTCCGAGCACCGGGATCCGACGATCACCGAGATCCGGATGATCGATACCTACTGGTCGGATCACTGCCG
>CACYBV010000342.1 GCA_902772745.1 uncultured Eubacteriales bacterium | reverse complement strand
CTGCATCTACAAGCTGAATTTCAATAAGGTGCTGGATTACCATATCGAGAAGCGTGCGGACATCACGATGGTGACGACGACGCTCCGGGACTGGGAGGACAGTTCCCGCTTCGGCCAGGTGATTACAAACGAAGACGGAAGAGTCACCGAGTTCGAGGAGAAACCGATGGTCGAAGCGACAAGAGAGGTCAACTGCGGTATCTACATTATCCGCCGGCGCCTTTTGATCGAGCTCATCGAATCCTGCATTGCGGAAGACCGCTATGACTTTGTCCGTGACGTGATCATCCGTTACAGGAACCTGAAGAGCATCTATGCGTACCATCTGGATGCTTACTGGTCGAATATCTCGTCCGTGACTTCCTATTTCCGGACGAATATGGACTTCCTGCGGCCCGAAGTCCGGCAGGCATTCTTCAAGGATGACGACCGGACCTTAACGAAGGTCAACGATTTCCCGCCCGCGAAATACAATCCGGGCTCCCAGGTCAAAAACAGCCTGATCGCGTCGGGATCGATCATCAACGGATTTGTGCAGGATTCGCTGATCTTCAAAAAATCATTCATCGGTTCCAACTGCGTCATCCGTAATTCCATCATTCTGAATGATGTCTATATCGGAGACAATACGGTCATAGAGAACTGCATCGTGGAAAGCCACAACACAATCTATGCCAACAGCAGTTATATCGGTGATCCGGGCAATATCAGAATCGTCCAGGAGAGCAATAAACGCTACATAATTTAATACAGAACCCGGTGGAAACATATTGAATCACGGATGGAACACCAGAATTCCGGACTGATCTGATATGTTTTTGCCTGAGGCGGCCAGGAGGCGAAACCTCTCGGAACACCTTGATGAGAAATGCGAAGCAGTTCGAGTCGGGTTCTGAAAAACTATAAAAACTTACGGGGGAAAAAGAGTATGAACATTACCGATGTCAGAGTTCGTCTGGTGGACAAAGAAGGCAAAATGAAGGCGGTGGTATCCGTCACGATTGACGACGAATTTGTCGTCCATGATATCAAGGTGATCGAAGGGGAGAACGGACTGTTCATCGCCATGCCTTCCAGAAAGTCCGCGGACGGGCAGTACCGCGATATTGCCCATCCGATCAACAGCGATACCAGGGGAGCGATGCAGGAGCTCATTCTTCAGAAGTATGAGCAGGCTGTGGCAGAGGGATTCCCGGTCGGGGACTGACCGAACGAAAACACCAAAAGAGTAATTGAAAAAGCTGATAAAGGCGGGAAGCGGTCTTGACCGAATCCCGTCTTTATATTATACTATATGGATGGGAAGTTTATGATTTCGGAGAAACAGACCGGTGGAAAACGAATACAGAGACAATAACGGCGGTGCACGGGAAAACTACAGAAGAACCGTAAGCTCCGCGGAACGGATGAAAAGGAGAAAACGGCGGCGCAGGCTCCAGATTCTGAAGCTTGTCATGATCATTGTTCTCGCACTTGCCGCTGTAGGCGGCGCAGCTTTCGGAATTCATAAGATTATTGAGAAAAAGAATGCCGATAAGAAGGAGACGCTGCCTGTCGTCAGCACTACAGCGCCGGAACAGATGACCACGGTTCCGGAAACGACAGCCGCGGTGGACCCGGGGCAGCATACCGACGTATACAATACTGCGAAACGGATGGCCGCGATGTATGATTACGACGGTGCAATGGCATATATTCAGGCGGAAGTGCCGGATTATGAAAGCGATCCGGGACTTCTTGCGCTTGTCCAGACCTGCAGTGCGGAAAAACTGCAGCTCGTGAAATGGAAGGACAACACCCAGATTACGCATATATTCTTCCATTCGCTGATCGAGGACAAGGCGGTCGCGTTCGGAAGCTCCAAATCCGCCGAATACAACCAGGTCATGACGACGATTCCGGAGTTCAACAAGATCATGGAGTCCATGTACGGGCGCGGCTATGTTCTCGTGCACCTGTCGGATATCTGCAAAATGGAAACCCTTGCGGACGGGACGCAGCAGATGACGATGCAGCCGATTTATCTGCCGGAAGGGAAGAAGCCTTTTGTCCTCTCCGTCGACGATCTGTCCTATTATGAATACATGAAAGAGAGCGGCGGTTTTGCGAACCGTCTCGTGGTGACGGATCAGGGCAATGTCGTCTGTGAGATGGACGTGACGGAAGAAGACGGCACGGTAAGCCATGTCCGCGGGAACTTCGATGTCGTTCCGCTTCTCGATGCGTTCGTCGAAGAGCATCCGGACTTCTCCTATCACGGGGCGAAGGGAACGATCGCGCTTACCGGCTACAACGGGATTTTCGGCTATCGTACTTCGGAGATTTCCTATGGATCAAAAGACCCGAATAAGGTGGACCTGACGATTTACGAACGCTGGCCGAGCACCTACATTTATCAGAACGACCATATTGAGGAAGACCGGGCAAAGGCACGGGAAGTCGCCGAAGCCCTGAAAGCGACCGGCTGGAAATTCGCCTCCCACACCTGGGGCCATATGAACATGGTCAATGAACGGGACGGCGGCGACGGCAATCCGACGGAACGCTTCTACCGCGATACCGGCTGGTGGGAGCAGGAGGTGAAGCCGCTTCTCGGGGATGTGGACATCATCATTTTCGCGTTCGGCGCGGATATCGGTTCCTGGCGGGGCTATACGGACGACAACAAGGCTTACCTTTACCTCAAGGAAAAAGGCTTCAACTATTTCTGCAATGTCGACTCGTCCCAGCACGCCTGGGTGCAGTACAGCGCGACGGCCGGCGGTTCGGGCTACTTCCGCCAGGGCAGGAGAAACCTTGACGGACAGCTCCTTTACAAGGCAATCCTCTACCCGGAGAATGAGATCCTGAGCGATCTCTGCGACCCGCTGGAAGTCTTTGACCGCGACCGGCCGCTTCCTGTGGAAGGCGTAAAGATTCCGGAGGGCGTGGACGGCACAACACTTCCCGCACCGGGAGAATAACGGAGAATTACGAACCATGTACATTATCGCGGGGCTTGGAAACCCCGACAGAAAATATAAAAATACGCGTCACAACGCCGGGTTTATGGCCGTGGACGCACTTGCGGAAACATACGGCATCCGGGTCAGCACGAGAAAACACCGCGCGCTCACGGGAAAAGGCCTGATTGCGGGCGAGCAGGTTCTCCTGATGAAACCCCAGACCTATATGAACCTTTCCGGTGAAAGCATCCGGGACGCGATGGACTTTTATCATCTGAAGCCAGAAAACCTGATTGTGTTCTGCGATGATGTGAACCTGGATCTCGGGGTCCTGAGGATCCGGAAGTCCGGCTCAGCCGGCGGACACAACGGTCTGAAAAACATCATTCTGCAGCTGGGATCCCAGGATTTCCAGCGGGTCCGGATCGGTGTCGGAAAACAGCCGGAGCGGATGGACCTCATCGACTTTGTCCTGTCGCATTTTTCGGAAGAAGAGCTCCGGGTGCTGCAGGAGGCCGCCGGAGAGGCGGCCGAGGCGGCTTCGGTAATGATACAGGAAGGAACGGATGCGGCGATGAACCGCTTTAACGGCAGGAAGGAAACCAGGCCGGAATGAATTATCTTGATCGGACGCTCCGGAAGATCGCGGCATTTACCGAGGCGGAGCGGCTTCTTTCAGTCGGCGGGGGACCGGTTGTCCTCTCGGGCACGACCGAATCCCAGCGTGCGCATATCCTATCCCGGACGGGCAGCTTTCATGCCCGTCTTATTGTCGTACACCAGGAAAGCGAGGCGCGGCGGCTCCTTGAAGACCTCCGGTTTTTCTCGGACCGGGTGCTGATGTTCCCGGAAAAGGACCTGCTGTTCTATCAGGCGGATATCCGGTCTCTCCAGATTCAGAAAGAGCGGATGCGTGCGCTCCGGACAATCCGCGAGGGCGGTGATTACATGATCGTAACAACTTTTGCTGCGATGATGAATGTGCTTCCGCCTTATGAGGAGTTCGACCGGAGCATTCTCGACCTTTCGGAAGGCGCGGTCTGCGAACAGGAGGCGGTTGTGCGGCGGCTCCTTGCGCTCGGCTATGAGCGGACTGCCCGGACCGAGGCGCCGGGAGAGTTTTCGGTGCACGGCGGGATCCTCGATGTTTTCGACATTACCTCAGACCGGCCGGTCCGTGTGGAATTCTGGGATACGGAAATCGATACGATCCGCACATTCAATCCCGAAACCCAGATTTCCGAAGAACGCTGCGAATCGGTCTCGATCTACCCTGTGGCGGAACTTTTTCCCGACGATTCCCGCTGCGCCAGGGCTGAAAAGCTTCTGCGTGCGGATTATGAAAAACTGAAAGAGCAGTTTGTTAAAAATGACCAGTATGATTGGGCTGCTTCCCTGCAGTCGGCTTTCCGTGAAGCTTCGGATGAACTGTCGGACAGGTATTTCCGGGGAAGGCTGGCGGGGCTTTCAAGATATTTTTATGAGAAGCGGGACGGTCTTCTTCAGTATCTTCCGAAAGATACGCTCCTGTGTCTCCTGGAACCTGCGCGGCTTAAGGAACAGGGAGAAGCGGTGGAACTGGAATTCTCGGAAAGCTTCCGCGAGCGTCTCGGCCGCGGGATGGCTTTTCCGAAGGAGGGTGAAGTCCTGCGCCCGGTTACGGAGACTTTTTCCGGACTTGATACCGGACGGACGCTCGCACTTACGGGCTTTGACAGCCGTCCTCCGATGCTGCGCATCAGGGAAAGCTTTCTTATGGAGGTGCAGCCGACGGTTTCCTATCAGGGGAATTTTGAGGGACTGACTTCGGATCTTCGGCAGTACCTTTCACGGGGATTCAGCGTGGTCCTTCTGTCCCCGTCAAGAACCCGCGCGTCCAGGATGGCGGAGCAGCTCCGGGAATACGGCATCAAAGCATATTTTGACGAAGATCCGGAGCGAGAAGTCGAGCCGGGCACCATGCTTGTCTGTTACGGGCATCTGCACCGCGGATTCAGCTATCCCCAGCTTAAATTCATCCTGTTCACGGAAGGGGACATCCTCGGCTCGCAGCAGAAGAAAAAAAGAAAGCCGGCTTTCTCGGGCGGGCAGAAGATCCGTAATTTCTCCGAGCTTTCGGCCGGCGACTACGTCGTGCATGAAAATTACGGAATCGGCATTTACAGGGGCATCCGAAGCCT
>CACYBV010000341.1 GCA_902772745.1 uncultured Eubacteriales bacterium | reverse complement strand
TTTATCTATGGCGGTCCCGGACTCGGAAAGACGCACCTGATGCAGGCAATCGCGCATTTTATCCTGCAGAACAAACCATCTACCCGAATCATCTACGCAACTTCCGAAGTCTTCACCAATGAAGTCATTGACTCGATCCGCAACAAGAATCCGGGGGAATTCCGCAATAAATACCGCAACATCGATGTAATCCTGATCGACGATATCCAGTTCATTATCGGCAAGGAATCCACGCAGGAAGAATTTTTTCATACCTTCAACTTCCTTTATGAAAACGGAAAACAGATCATCCTGAGTTCCGACCAGCCGCCGAAAAACTTCACGACACTCGACGAACGGCTGCGTTCCCGGTTTGAAATGGGCCTTTCCGTTGATATTTCCGCGCCGGATTATGAAACCCGGATGGCGATTCTCCGTAAAAAAGAAGAACTCGAAGGCTATACAATCGATAACGAAATCATCAAATACATCGCCACCAATATCAAGACAAATATCCGGGAGCTTGAAGGCGCGCTTACAAAGATGTTCGCTTATTCCAAGCTTCATCCGCAGTCCACGCTGACGCTGGAAATCGCGAGGGAAAACCTGAAAGACATCATCAGCCCGGACAGCTCCGAAAAGATTACGCCGGACCATATCATCAAGGTTGTCGCTGATCATTACGGACTTCGGCCGGAAGATATCAAATCCCAAAGGAGAACCAAGGAAGTCGTGCTGCCGCGGCAGATCGCGATGTACCTGATACGGATTATGAACGATATTTCCCTGAAGGATGTCGGAAGAATTCTCGGAAACCGGGATCACGCAACAATTATCCACGGCTATGAAAAAATTATCAACGAAATGAACCAGAACCCGGATCTCGCGAATAATATCGAGGTGATCAAGAAAAAGCTGATGCTCTGATTTTGTGAAATCTGTGAAAGAAACCTATCATTTTTCACGATGTTTTCAAAAGCGTTTTTCTCAGAATTTTCAAGGGATACAGAGCTTTTTCACCTTTCCACCTCCCCTACGAATACTACTGCTGAATACTATACAATCCATCATACTGATAAAGGAGTGTTTTTCCCATGAAGGTTATTTGTTCAAAAGACAGCCTGCTGCGTGCAATCAATACGGTTTCCCGTGCGGTACCGGTCCGTACTACTCTGGATATCCTCAAATGCATTCTTCTGCAGGCGGAAGAAAACGAACTGAAACTGACGGCAAACGACACCGCGCTCGGCATTGAAACCCGGATCGAAGCCGTAGTGGAGGAACCGGGAATGACGGCTATTGACGCGGGCCTTTTTTCTTCCATTGCCAGAAAACTTCCGGATGCCGACGTGATGATTGCATCCGACAGGCAGGAAGCGATCGACATCCGCTGTGAGAATGCGCTGTTCCACATCAGCGGGCGCGGTGCGGATGACTTTATCTACCTTCCGACGGTGGAAACAGGGGAAAGCATCGTGATTTCTCAGTTTACAATTCGGGAAATGATCGGGCAGGTTATCTTCTCTGCGGCGGATTCCGAAACGAGCGGAGCAATGTCCGGCGTATATCTGGAAGTTCTGGGCGGAAAGATCCGGATGACGGCTCTTGACGGGCACCGGATCGCAATCCGCGTCAACGAACTTCGGGATCTTGCGGATCAGGTTTCGGCGATTGTTCCGGCAAAGACCCTTTCTGACCTTCAGAAAATCGTTTCCGGTGATCTGGAAAAAGATATCCGGATCAGTTTCTCAAGAAATCATATCATTTTTGAATATGATAAGACACGCATGGTATCGCGGGTCATTGACGGAGAATATTTCAAGGTTGAGTCCATGATCCGGGATATCCATGAAACACATCTTCGGATCAATAAAAAGGACCTTCTGAACTGTCTGGACCGTTCGACGCTTCTCGTGAATGAAAGCGACAAGAAGCCGGTGGTGATGAATATTACGGAAGAGGAGATGAACCTGAGACTGAAATCCGCGATCGGTTCCATGGATGAAATGATTCCGATCGAAAAGGAAGGAAAAGATATCAAAATCGCCTTCAATCCGAAGCTTCTTATGGATGCGCTCAGGGTCATTGACGACGAACTGATTGACATTTATATGGTGAAGTACAACTATCCATGCATCATCCGTGATGATCAGGGAAGTTATATCTATGTGGTGCTTCCTGTGAATTTTATCGAGGATTAAATATGGTTCTGCATCTTGTCGGTGATTACATCAAGCTCGGCCAGGCCCTTAAGGCCGCAAATTTAGTGGAAATGGGTTCTGACGCGAAAATGGTCATACAGAACGGAGAGGTTTCCGTCAACGGAGAAACGGAGCTTCGCCGCGGAAGGAAGCTTGTGATCGGGGATATTGTCGAATACGACGGAGCTTCTTTGGAAATTGTGAAGTGACATGATCATCAAATCCATTGATCTTCTGGATTTCAGAAATTATGAAGAGCTTCACCTGAATTTTGATCGGGGCATCACGATCCTGAACGGAGAAAACGCGCAGGGAAAAACCAATCTTCTCGAGGCGGTGTATCTTGCGGCTTGCTGCCGCTCTCACCGCGGCGCGAAAGACCGCGAAATGATCCGTTTTCAGAAGGATGAAGCGCATATCCGGATGCTTGTCCAAAAAGATAACAGGGACATCCGCATCGATCTGCACCTGAAAAAAGACAAAAGCCGGGGAATTGCGGTAAACGGCGTACCACTTCGGAAAACCAGAGATTATCTGGGGCTTGTGAACTGTGTGCTTTTTTCGCCGGAAGACCTGCAGATTGTAAAGGAAGGCCCGGCGGAACGAAGAAATTTTATCGATACCGAGCTTTGCCTTCTGGATAAGATTTACCTGAATTCCTATATGCAGTATAAAAAGGCGCTCGAGCAGCGGAATCAGCTTCTGAAGGATATTTCCTATATGCCGGAGCTTCAGGATACATTGGATTCCTGGGATGAGCAGCTTGCGCGTTACGGTTCGGAAATCATCCTTCGGCGGGAAGAATTTATCTCGGATCTCTCGGAAATTACAAAGCCGATTCATGAAAAACTGTCCGGCGGACGGGAATCCTTAAGTCTTGTTTATGAGAAAAATACAGAAGCGGAAAAATTTCTGCAGGAACTCCGTAAAACCAGAGACAGGGATCTTCGCGCAAAAACCACCGGAACTGGTCCGCACCGCGACGATGTCAGCTTTATACTGAAAACGGAAAATCAGGGCGAAGAAGCCCTGGACGCGAGAATCTACGGCTCTCAGGGTCAGCAGCGGACCTGCGCGCTTTCCGTAAAGCTTGCGGAGATCGAACTCGTGAAGCTCCGCACCGGGGACGAACCGGTACTTTTACTGGACGACGTACTTTCGGAACTGGATACTTTAAGACAGCAGTATCTTCTCGAAAGTATTAAAGATATACAGACGATTATCACATGCACAGGGCTTACAGAGTTTGTCAGTCATCCGTTTGATCAAAGCCAGGTGTATGACGTGGAAAAGGGAAGGATCAGAAAACATGGCGAATGAACATGAATATGATGCGAGTCAGATACAGATTTTGGAGGGTCTGGAGGCGGTAAGACGCCGTCCGGGCATGTATATCGGGTCGACTTCGATCCGCGGACTGCATCATCTGGTATATGAAATTGTAGATAACTCTGTAGACGAAGCTCTGGCGGGCGTCTGCGACCACATTATCGTGACGCTGAATCCGGACGGATCCTGCACGGTCGTCGACAACGGGCGCGGAATTCCGATCGGTATTCACGAAAAAGCCGGGATTCCGGCGGTTGAAGTAGTGTTCACGATCCTGCACGCCGGCGGAAAATTCGGCGGCGGGGGATATAAGGTTTCGGGCGGTCTTCACGGCGTCGGCGCGTCGGTTGTCAACGCGCTTTCCGACTGGCTGGAGGTGGAAATCACGCTTGACGGACACATTCACAAGCAGCGCTACGAAAGAGGAAACGTCGTGGAGAAGCTGCATGTGATCGGCGACTGTGATCCTGCGCTGCACGGAACGAAGGTTACCTTCCATCCGGATCACGAGATTTTCGAGGAAACCTATTTCGACTACGATACGCTTTCCGACCGCATGCAGGAGATGGCTTTTTTAACGGCCGGACTCAAGATCCAGCTGACGGATGAGCGTGAGGAAAAGCACGATACGGTTTATCATTACGAAGGCGGTATCCGGGAATTCGTGACGCATCTGAATTCCAGCAAAAATGCGCTTTATGATACAGTTATTTACTGCTCCGGAATGCGGAACGACATCCAGGTCGAAGTCGCGATGCAGCATAATGACGCTTACAACGAGTCGATTTACAGCTTTGTCAACAACATCAATACGCCGGAAGGCGGCATGCACTTAACGGGTTTCAGAAATGCGCTCACGAAGACGTTCAACAAGTATGCCCGGGAAAACAAACTCCTGAAAGACTCCGAGCCGGATCTCGCGGGCGAGGATATCCGGGAAGGCCTGACCGCAATCATATCGGTCAAGATCGAGGAGCCGCAGTTTGAAGGCCAGACCAAGCAGAAGCTCGGTAATTCCGAGGCGAGAACCGCGGTCGACCAGGTGGTTTCGGAACAGCTGACATACTTTTTAGAGCAGAATCCCGCAGTCGCGAAGACAATCTGCGAAAAGTCGGTCGTCGCGCAGCGCGCAAGAGAAGCGGCGAGAAAAGCCAGGGAGCTCACGAGAAGAAAGACCGCTTTTGATTCGGGCGTTCTTCCGGGAAAACTTGCGGACTGTTCGAACCGCGATCCTTCGAAATGCGAAATCTTTATCGTCGAGGGTGATTCCGCAGGCGGTTCCGCTAAATCCGCCAGAGACCGGAATACCCAGGCAATTCTGCCGTTAAGAGGAAAAATCCTGAATGTCGAGAAAGCCCGCCTTGACCGTATTTACGGCAATGAAGAGATCCGTACAATGATTACGGCTTTCGGAACGGGCATTCACGATGAGTTCGACATCAGTAAGCTCCGTTATGACAAGATCATCCTGATGACCGATGCCGATGTGGACGGCGCCCATATCAGCACGCTTTTACTGACTTTTATTTATCGCTTTATGCCGGGACTGATCAGGGAAGGACATGTGTATCTCGCACAGCCGCCTCTTTTCAAGCTGGAGAAGAACCGCAAGGTCTGGTATGCGTATTCGGACGAGGAGCTGGAC
>CACYBV010000340.1 GCA_902772745.1 uncultured Eubacteriales bacterium | reverse complement strand
CAGCTTATTTCTCTTCTGTTTCCTTCTGGTACTGCTTGCGGATTTTTACGAAATCCAGAATCGCCTGCACGGTTCCGTCGAAGCCGAGGCGGCTTCTGTTGATGCAGAGATCATAGGACTGCGCTTCTCCCCAGCGTTTGTTGCTGTAGTAGTTGTAGTAGTTCGAACGGCGTTTATCGGCCTTCTGCATATAGTCCTTGGCCTTGTCGTAGCTCATCTCGTAAGTTTCCGCAATATGCTGGATCTTCTCCTCCGTGTCGCCGGTGATAAACACTCTCACAACATCCGGATCGCCTTCAAGCGCATAGTCCGCGCACCTTCCGACGAAGACGCAGCTTTCATTTTCGGCAATCTTTTTAATGGTGTTGTACTGTGCGAGGAAAACCTTCTGCTCCATCGGCATATCGACATGTCCTGCGTGGTAGCTCATCGAATAGGTGTCCATGACAAGAGAATACAGGAAACTTCTTGTCGGAACCTCGTCATGGGTTTCCAGGATGTCCTCGCAGAGTCCGCTTTCCTTCGCGGCGACTTTGATGAGTTCTTTGTCGTAACATTTGACGCCCAGTGCTTCTGCAAGGGCGAGTCCGATTTTTCTGCCGCCTGAACCGCTCTCGCGGCCGATCGTCACAATAATCCTTCCGTCAATATTTGCTGCCATAAGGGCGCCTCCTTACTTTTTTCTCATAATACTATACAACAATTCGTCAAATATTTCAATAGTCTTTGTGTAAATTTTCGGTGAATTTTCCGGCTTTGACGCCGAATTATCCCTGAGCCTGAACTGCGGTGATTGCGATCACGCCGACGATGTCATCACTGGAGCAGCCGCGGGAAAGGTCGTTCACGGGTGCCGCAATGCCCTGGCAGACGGGGCCGTATGCTTCCGCCTTCGCGAGGCGCTGCACGAGCTTGTAGCCGATGTTTCCTGCATCGAGGTCGGGGAAAATCAAAACATTCGCTTTTCCGGCAACCGGGCTGTCCGGAGCCTTCGAGGCGCCGACTGAAGGCACGATCGCCGCGTCAAGCTGCAGTTCGCCGTCGATCAGGTACTCGGGGTACTGCTCTTTTGCAATCTGTACGGCTGCCTGAACCTTTGCGACGTCGTCGTTTTTCGCCGAGCCGTAGGAAGAATGCGAAAGCATCGCAACGATCGGCTTGTCACCGGTCATCTTCTCATAGGATTCCGCGGAAGAGGCCGCGATCGCCGCAAGCTTCTCCGGATCCGGGTTCGGCTCCAGGCCGCAGTCCGCGAATACAAAGGTGCCCTTGTTTCCGAATACGCAGTCCGGAACTTCCATCAGGAAGAAGGAGCTCACAAGCTTCACGCCGGGTTTTGTCTTGATGATCTGGAGTGCGGGACGCAGCGTGTTCGCCGTCGAGTGGCAGGCGCCGGATACAAGGCCGTCCGCATCGCCGGACTTGATCATCAGCGTTCCGTAATAAGTGAAATCGCCCTTGACCATCTTCTCCGCATCAGGGCGCTCGAGGCCTTTTTTCTTCCGAAGTTCCACGAGAAGGTCAATATATTCGTCGGTTTTGTCCGAGTTTGTCGGATCGATCACGGTAATGCCCGAGACATCCAGTCCTTCGGCGTTTTCCTTCACCATTTCGGGCGTCGCAAGCACGATCAGGTTCGCGAGTCCTTCCGCTTTCGCCTTGACTGCGCCTTCCCAGGTTCTTCTGTCCATGCCCTCAGGAAGCACGATGGTCTTGACGTCGTTTTTCGCTTTTTCCTTGATTACATCGATAAATGCCATATGAATATGCTCCTTTCGCCTGATTATCGAATCAGTATCTGTATAGGATATTATAAACTGATTTTTTCAGTTTTTCAAGAGAGAAATCAGCCTCTTGTCAAACCGCGAAAACTATGATAGAGTAAGCAATAAAGAGAAAGAAGCGGAGGTGTTTATTTGATGAAAATCTGCGGACTTGTTACAGAATACAATCCCTTTCACAACGGGCACATCCACCATATGCAGGAGGCGAGAAAACTCACGGGCTGCGACTACCTTGTCGTCGCGATGAGCGGAAACTATGTCCAGCGCGGAACCCCTGCCATCATCGACAAATATGAGAGGACGCGCATGGCGCTTGACGGCGGTGCGGACCTGGTGCTGGAAATCCCGGTCCTTTTCTCTACTGCCAGCGCCGAGACTTTCGCCATGGCGGCCGTGAACCTTCTTACACAGCTCGGCTGCGTCGATACGATTCTTTTCGGAACGGAGCTCGGGGACCTGACGGTGCTTCAGGAAATCGCCGAGGTGCTGAATGAGGAGCCGCGCGCTTTCCAGGAATACATGCGCGACGCGCTGCGCCAGGGCATGAGCTTCCCCGCAGCCCGCGCGCAGGCACTCGACTTCTATCTCGACGGACAGATCGAAAACCTTCCGGAGATCCTGGAGACTCCGAACAACATCCTCGGCATCGAATACCTCCGGGCGCTGCATAAACTCGGCTCCACGATGCAGCCGATGACGATCCACCGCTGGAAAACGCGCCACAATGATCCCGACGCGGAATATCCGGACGTCGCGTCCGCGACAGCGCTCCGGGAAATGCTCTATAACGAGGACGGCGGCGTAGAACAGATCGTACCATATACCACCGCCTACACCGCACGTGAGTTCGCCCTCAAATACGGAATCTGCACCCCGGTGCGCGCGGATGATTTCTCCCTGATTCTCCAGTACAAGATGATGGCGGAAATCGATCATCTGACGGATTACCTCGATTTCGCGCCGGAGCTTCGGGACCGGGCGGAAAACCTGCTTCCGGACTGCTATACCTTCAAGGAATGGGCGAACGCTCTGAATACCCGGAACTTTACACACACAAGGATCAACCGGGCGCTTCTGCATCTGATCCTCGGCATTAAAGCCGCAGATTTCGAGGAATATATCGACGAGGATTTCTGCATGTACGCGCGGATCCTCGGCTTCCGCGCCGAATCCGCCCCGCTTCTTTCCGAAATCCGGCGGAATACCAATCTTCCGATCATCAGCAAAATGGCGGACGCGAAAAATATCCTGACGCCGAAAGCGCTGAAACTGCTTCTTATGGATGTGAATTCCTCCAACCTGTTCCGCGCTGTGGTATACAACAAGTTCGGGACGCTTCTGAAGGATGATTATACCGCGGGAATCATCAAGTTCTGAATCTGAATATCCGGGTAAAAGATATGGGGCAGATGCCGCTGTTTTCACTACGGCACCTGCCCCTTCTGTCTGTTCTTCGCAGTTCTTCTTCACTCTCCGGGAATAATCAGAACAATCGGTTCGGAATATTTGGAAAACTGGTTGATAATTTCTCCTTCACTGTTATAGACAGTGACCCTGAGTCCGGCCTGACAGGAATCGGCGGAAGGAATACTCCATGTTTTTGATTCCGCCAGAAAACCGGACTTCGTAATCATTTCCTTTGAATCACCTGCTCCTGTCATGCTGAGAGATGCCCTGGCGGTACAGCCCGGATCACAGACGATACTGCAGCGGCAGCTGATCATGTCATCCGAAATTCTTGCTATGATCACTTCAATTTCCGAGATGCCATCATATTCCTTCAGTTTTTTCGGTTCCCGGGGTTCTTCTTCGGTCTCCGGACTTTCCGTGAGACCGCTCTCTGTCTCTTTGGGCTCCAGCATACTGGTCGGAACATCGGACGCCACGGATGCGCCGACGCTGTTCCGGCGGATCCGCACAGAGAAATAAATCGCCGCAATGCCGGCGAGGAGAATTGACGCGGCCACGAGAAGAAGCACCGCGGACCTTCCTGCGGAACTTCTGCCGCGGGATCTCATCCGCTCCGTTTCCTGAAGGAGCTTCGGGTCGACATCATTCAGCGCTCTCAGCAGATCTTCATTTTTCATACCGTATATCCCTCCTTTCCCAGATATTCTCTGAGCCCGATCCGTGCCCGGTGTAAAATACTTTTGATTTTCGGCTGCGAGAAGCCGGTGGATTTTGCGATGTCCGACAGCGGATCCATATAGAAATACCGCATCAGGAAAACTGTTCTGATGTCTTTGCTCTGCGTGTGAAGATATGCCGAAATCGCCTCAGCGAGTGCCCGGTGTTCGATGATTTCCTCGGTTGAACTTTCTCCCGGGACGGCTTCATTCAGTTCCTCGAGAGATAACAAAAGCTCCGAACCGCCGCGTTTTTTTCGGTGCAGGAGCCGCCAGCGGTCGATCGCCGACTCCCGGACGATCTTTCCGAGATAAGCGGAAAAAACAGGCGGATTTGCGGGCGGAATCGTATTCCACGCTTTAAGGTAAGTATCGTTCTCGCACTCCCGGCTGTCCTCCCGGTCCTTCAGGATATTCCAGGCGATCTTGCGGAGGTAGGCCGAATACTTATTCTGCGTTTCTTCGATCGCGCGTTCGTCACGCGAAAAGTACAGCCCGAGAATTTCGCTGTCTTCCATCCGGCATCTCCTTTCCTTTGTCATCCCCTGAGAAGGCCATAGGGCTTCGACCGCCTCTCCCACGTGTCATTCCGAATGCAGGCCGTGAAGCTGCGGCCGGGAAATCCCGTCTTATTATTGTACCGGCTTCTCCATCATCACCTGCCAGGGTTCCTGCTCGTCGATCGGAATCCGAAGCACCGCCTGATAGAGCATGTTTCCGTCTCCCGTGATGTTCAGCATTCCGTAGAAATTGTCCCGGTCACAGGCGAACCGGTTCATATAAAAGTCCATGTAGGGGCCGAAGCCCGCGATATTCAGATGCAGCTTTTCCGTGGTTTCCGTGACATTCAGTGTGCGCTCAGAAAGAAGCGCTCCGTTTTCCCCAT
>CACYBV010000339.1 GCA_902772745.1 uncultured Eubacteriales bacterium | reverse complement strand
CTCCCAGCACGCGGACTCCATGGGTGCTCCGACCGCCTGCGAAAATGCCGGTGTCCCAAACGTTTCCTACAACGGCTCCACCAAGACCGTTGCTCCGAACACCTTCATCGTTTCGTCCCGTATCGACTGGGCGCCCTACATGAAGTACTGTCTCGAGTGCGTACGTGACGGCAAAGCCATCGATACCGACTGGACCGGCACACTGAAGACCGGCTCCGTGAAGCTGACCGATGTCAACGAAGATGTTGCCGCTAAGGGCACCAAGGAAAAGATCGCGGAACTCCAGAAGCAGATGGAAGACGGCAAGCTCGAAGTTTTCGACACCGCCACCTTCACCGTGGAAGGAAAGAAGCTTGACTCCTACATGGCTGACGTCGACACCGACGCTGCATACGAGAAAGACACCGAAGTCATCGAAAACGGCGCATTCCACGAATCCAAGTTCCGTTCAGCTCCGTATTTTGATCTTCAGATCGACGGCATCACCCTTCTTGACCAGAAGTTCTGATGCTCTGATACCGATCCTTCCGCCTCTCTCCCGTCCGGTATTCCCGGGCGGGAGGGACCGGATTCCAACCCACATTTCCTGTTTAGAAAAATCCGAAACCGTTCTGTTTTCGGACTTTTTTAAGTTAGAAATGATCCTGCAAAGGGGAAAACCTTATGGAAAACCTTGACCAGACAACACAGACCAGTAAAAAAGAACCTGTCATCAAAATGCGGCACATCACGAAAACCTTCGGATCGATCGTCGCCAATGAAGACGCGCAGCTGGATATCTACCGCGGCGAAATCCTGGCGATTCTCGGAGAAAACGGATCCGGAAAGACGACGCTGATGAACATGCTTGCGGGAATCTATTTTCCGGATTCCGGCGAGATCACGATCGATGGAAAGCCGGTTGTCATCTCTTCCCCGAAGGATGCGTTCCAGTACGGAATCGGAATGATCCACCAGCATTTCAAGCTCGTGAACGTCCTCTCTGCCGCCGAAAACGTGGCGCTTGGCTTAAAAGAGAAAGGCCGCTTCAACATCAAAAAAGTTGCGCAGGAAATCCGGACGCTCTGCGACCGCTACGGTTTCGAACTGGACCCGGATGAAAAGATCTACAACATGTCCGTTTCGCAGAAACAGACCGTTGAAATCATCAAGGTGCTGTACCGCGGCGCGGAAATTCTGATTCTCGACGAGCCGACGGCGGTGCTGACTCCGCAGGAAACAGAGAAGCTCTTCAATGTCCTTCGGAACATGCGGGACGCCGGGAAAGCGATCGTCATCATCACGCACAAGATGAACGAAGTCGAAGAGCTTTCCGACCGCGTGGCGGTGCTCAGAAAGGGCACCTATGTCGGCGACATGCTGACGAAAGACACCAACGCGGAAGAAATGTCCAGTATGCTCGTCGGTCATCCTGTGAAGCTTGAAATCGCCCGTCCGAAGCCGAAGGATCCGAAGCCGCGGATCGAAGTCAAAGGGCTGACTGTCCGGAATGAAGAAGGATTCCTGAAGCTCGACGACATCAGCTTTACTGCAAATTCCGGGGAAATTCTCGGAATCGCCGGTATTTCCGGAAACGGCCAGAAAGAGCTTCTTGAGGCGATCGCAGGCCTCCAGCCCACTGAAAAAGGCGAGATCAACTATATCCACAAGGACGGTACGAAAGAGCAGCTGATCGGCAAGGATCCGCTCGCGATCCAGCGTCTCGGCGTCTCCCTCTCCTTCGTCCCCGAAGACCGTCTCGGCATGGGGCTCGTCGGTTCCATGGACATCACGGACAACATGATGCTGCGCTCCTACCGCGGCGGAAGGCCCTTCTTCCTCGACCAGAAGAGCCCGCATGATCTCGCGGCAAATGTCGTCGATGAACTGTCGGTTGTCACGCCGAACCTCGAAACTCCGGTCCGCCGCCTCTCCGGCGGAAATGTGCAGAAGGTCCTCGTCGGCCGCGAAATCAGTTCCGCCCCGACCGTGCTTCTCACAGCCTATGCGGTCCGCGGTCTCGATATCAATTCGTCCTATACGATCTACGATCTTATCAACCGGCAGAAAGAAGCCGGCGTCGCAGTAATCTATGTCGGCGAAGACCTCGACGTCCTTCTCGAGCTTGCCGACCGCATCCTCGTTCTCTGCGACGGAAAAGTCAGCGGAATCCTTGACGGGGAGAGCGCGGACAAGCGGGAGGTCGGACTTCTGATGACCCGGGTCGGCGGGTCGAAAAACGAATCCGTTTCCGAACAGGATCCGCAAGTGAAGAATACTGAGGGAGGAAAAAACCATGAATCATAAGCATGCTCCTCTTTTCCATATTGCCAAACGAAAAGCCCTTCCCTGGTACCGGGCCTGGGCGATTCGCGGCATTGCGATTCTCGCGGCGCTTGTTGTGGATGCAGTCCTGACAACGGTCGTGACCGGGCTGAACCCCTTTGAGGTGTACGGTGCGATCTTCCGCGGTTCTTTCGGAACTCCCCGGAAGATCTGGGTTCTTCTGCAGAACATTGCGATCCTCCTCTGCGTTTCGATCGCCGTCACGCCCGCTTACCGGATGCGCTTCTGGAACATCGGCGGCGAAGGCCAGGTCCTGATGGGGGCGCTGGGCTGCGCGCTCACGATGATCCTCATCGGCGATAAAGTTCCGAACGGCGTCCTGATCCCGCTTCTCTTCCTGATCAGCACGCTCTGCGGTGCGGTCTGGGGCATGATCCCGGCACTGTTCAAGGCCAAGTGGAACACCAACGAGACGCTCTTCACGCTGATGATGAACTACGTCGCGACCCAGCTGGTG
>CACYBV010000338.1 GCA_902772745.1 uncultured Eubacteriales bacterium | reverse complement strand
ATCGGCGAAGGAGAAGGCGACGAAATCGTCAATGTTTTCGCCACCGAAGAATACGCAGAGTTCTGCAAGACCATGCATGAGTGGTACGAAGCGGGCTACTTCAACAAGGATGCGGCGACTTCGATGGAAGCCGGACAGAATGCGGTGACCGCGGGAACGGCCAAGGGCTATTTCATTCAGACAGAACTTGACATGGTTCCTGCCCAGTCTGCAGCAAACGGCCTGGAGATGGTGGCGTTAAATACCCGTTCACAGACTCTGGTTATGAATAATATCACTTCCGGAACATGGTCGATTCCGTATCACTGTGAGAATCCTGAAGCGGCCATGAAGTTCCTGAACCTGATGTGGACGAATGAGGATATCATCAACCTGATCTACTACGGTGTGGAAGATCTGGATTATCAGTACATGGATGACGGCAGCGGACGGATTACCTTCCTGGACGGCGAATCTCCGCAGACGGTCGGTTATCATCAGTGGTTCGGCATTTACGGCAATACACCGCTCCGTCTGGTGTGGGACAGCCTGCCAGTGGATTATAAGGAACAGTTGGAAAAGTTTAGGAACAACATCAATGAAAGCAATCAGTCGAAGTTCATGGGCTACGCCTTTGACCCGGAGGCGGTAAAAACGGAATACGCAGCGGTCAGCGACGTCATTTCGACCTACAGAACTTCTCTTGAGTGCGGCGTCGTAGATCCGGAGGCAATACTTCCTCAGTTCTTGAAGGATCTTGAGGCGGCGGGAATCGATAAGATTATTGAAGCGAATCAGAGTGCGCTGGATGCCTGGAAAGCAGCAAATTAATCCTATATTTTCTTAAGGTGGGGAGGGATGTCTCGTACATCCCTCCTGTTTGCTGCGCCAGAGTCTCTGTGACTATCGTGCCTGCACGAATGGACACGAGAAAGGTTCCCGAAGAAGCAGCTTCGGCAATCTTCACGGTAATATTCTGCCCTCGGCCTCTCTTGCTTTTAAGAGTTCAATCGTTTATAATATTTATGAACTGATTCTCTGATGATGCAGGAGGTCTGTTATGTACAACCATGCTTTGGATCTTTTCGTACTTGTGGCAGAGCTTGGCTCCTTTTCCAAGGCTGCTGAGAAATCCTTTATCACACCGAGCGCCGTGATCCAGAAAATCAACCATCTCGAGGACGATCTTGGAGTGCGTCTGTTTGACCGTACCAAGAAAGGCGTAAAGTTAACTGCGGCAGGGCAGTATCTCCTTTTGGAAAGCAGATCTTTGATTGAAAGAAGCAGTATGATCCGTGCGCAGCTTTCTACCTATGCCGACAGCTATAACGAGAGCGTGCTTTTCGGTACGAATCAGGTCCATGTCGCGCATCTGATCTATGACTTCTGGCCGGTGTTTTCCGAAAAATATCCCGGTGTCACCTTCTCTTCGTACGCATTTAACAAGGATGCTACCGATGTGCGGCCCGAGACCGATCTGATCGAGGGCATTCTCTATGAGGAGCCGGCCTGGCAGAATAACTTTTCTTTCTGTCCGATCACCTACACGACGCTTTCTCTTCTCGTATCGGAGAACTCGCCGCTTGCCTCCTGCGAAAGTCTGAGCGCAGAACAGCTTGGCGGCAGGACGCTTGTCTCCATCGAAGAAGGCGTATCGCTGGAGTATGACAGGATTAAGGAGGATCTCCGAAAGGCGGGGCTGAAGGTGGAGGAAGTGAGTCTCTTTTCGCCTTCCGTGATGATCAGCTGCCTTAAGAACGAAAAACCCGTGGTGATCCCCAACTGCTGGCGGGATCCGCATCCGCACAGTAAAACTATTCCCTTCCTGCCGGAATACCGCATTCCATACGGTTTTTTTATCTCGAATACAGCCTCCGCGGCGGCGAAGAAGTTTATTGCTTTTCTGTCAGAGAGATCTAAGAGCATTGAACCGCTTTAAGGGAAAAGAACGGCAATTCAAATACCTGTAAAAAACAGAGCTTAAAAGCCCCCGGATATTCTTTCGGGGGCTTTATCTTCAGGATGGATTATGGATGGTTTGGTGTTTTATTTCAGGTTCTGGCCGAAGGCACGGATTTCGTCGAATTTCGCGCTTTCTTTGCTTTCCGCGTCGCAGATCGTGAATCTGCCCATATCTTCGAGTTTCATGTAGCGGAGAAAGGTGTTTTCGTACTCATAAAGCGCGCCGCCGTACATTTCGGGGCTTCCGGAAGCCAGGAAAATGGCGGCTTTTTTCAGATTCTTCGGAACGCCGACGGCATAGGTCCGGTTGATCACGCACTGCATCTGCCCGGTCATGTTGTGATAATAGATCGGAGAGGCAACGATGATCATTTCCGCGTCCTCGAGCGCGTCGTAGACTTCCTGCATTTCGTCCTGCTGGATGCAGCGCCCTTCGCCCTTGGTGTGGCAGTATTCGCAGGCCATGCAGCCGGCGATTTTCTTGTTTCCGACCTGAATCACGCTGATCTCATGACCGTTGCTCTCCGCGCCTTCGAGGAAAGCTTTAATCATAGCAGAAGTGACGCCGTTTTTACGGGGACTGCCGTTTAATACCAGAATTTTCATCTGCTGCCTCCTTTTACTTTGAGATTTCATTCAGGAAATTGACTGCGCGCTCCGGCCATCCGCGAAGAGAACTGAAAAGCGCTTCGCCGAAACCGTGATCCATGCCCTTGCCGATTTCCAGCACATAGGGGATACCGGCTTCCTTCAGCGCATCTGCGAGGATATAGGAATTGACACAGTCGCAGGAATGGTCATCATCGCCGTGGAGGATAAAGGTCGGCGGGAAGCCGTCAAGATGCTCTTCCACGTTCCAGTCGGTCTTCGCAGCCTCCTTGATCGTAAGCCCATGGGTAGTAATACCGAAGAAATCGACATCCCAATCGTCCTTGACGCCTTTCCAGGAGACAAAGCCGTAGACCGAGATATTCATGACCGGCTTCGGAAGGCCGTAAGCCTTGTAGCCGTGGTTTGTGGTGCCCCAGGAGTTGACGAGGTATCCGCCTGCTGAGAAACCGGCTGTAAAGTACTGACCGGCGTTTAAGTGCAGTTCGTCTTTTCTTTCCTCAATCATCCTAAGCAGCCGTGCCATATCTTCAAGCGGCGCCGGATACAGCTTTTCTCCGCCGTAGCGGTAGTTCAGAATGACGACGTGGTAGCCGAGCTGGTTGAAATGGTTGGCAATCGGGAAGCCTTCGCTCATGTTCCAGATCTGGACATTTCCGCCGCCGGGTACACAGACAAGGAAGGGACGCGTGTCCGCTTCGGGATCCATGGCAGGGAAGAGCATGAAGCAGGCTTCCGCTTTTTTGGGATCGGCCTGGATTTCTTCTTCCGTATACAGCGGATAGAGGAAGGTGCCTTCTTCTGCGGCTTCGAGAAGGCGGTTGAAGCCGTTCAGAAGCGTGTAGCCATGGAACATGTGCTGGGCCGCCAGTTCCCTGATTGTCGTCTCATAGAACGGCGCCTCCGAGAGATCCAGCCCGACAACCACCCGGTCAGCGTAGGGCGCGATGCGGGAATCCGTCATGATGTCCTTCAGAGAATTATTCTTTGTAAACATTTTCTACCTCTTTCTTTATTATGTGTTATGATGTCTGTCTGCCGTCAGGCAGTTGTTTTAATACAGGGTTTCTGCGCTTCCTTGCGGTCCTTTTTCATCAGCGCCAGGACAAACAGGAGAAGCGTGAGGGCTGCGGTTGCCGCCGAGAGCCAGTAGGATAGGCGGTACGATCCGGCCGTGTCATAAATATAATTGGAAATCGGCGTACCGAGCGTCGTCCCGATATAGCCTGCCGCCATCGTGAGTCCGATGATCGTGTTGTAGGCTTTCGCCGGGAAAATGCGGCTGATCACAAGCGGAATGACAACCGTCGTGACAGGCGTTCCAAGCCCCAGAAGCGAGACTGTAGTAACCGCGAACACGCTGCCGCTGTGACCTGCAAAGGACATCATGAGCGGCGCTAAAGTACTGAGAATGCAGGTGATCATGATCGTGGAAAGCACGCCGAAGCGGTCATTCAGAATTCCCATCACCGGCTTCGCGGCTGCATTGGAGATGAGAAGCACAACCATCGCGACACCGGTCACCCACAGCGGCGCGAAGCCGGAGTCTATGAGATGCGGAGTCACATTATTATAGGACGGCGTCATGGAGAAATTGATGAAAAACACGGCGGAAGCAACAAGCCAGAAGCGAAGATCCTTCAGAATCTCTCCGGTACGCATGCGCTCTTTCTCGAAGGAAGACGCTGCTGCCTTAGGGCTGCTGCCGAAAGGAACACTGCCTTTTTCCGCCGGATCCACCGACAGGAAAATCCAGGTTATCGGAACACAGGCAAGCACCAGAAGACTAAGAAGCAGACAGGCGGGCTGCCAGCCATTCTTCTCGAGTATCACACCAAGCACGGGTGAAAATACGGAGCCGCCGATACCGCTCGCGGCGCAGATAATACCGATCAGAAGGCCGCGCTTCTCGACAAACCAGTTGTTGATGATCTGCGTCAGTACGGACGAGCTGATAAAGACACCCGCGATGCCGCAGAGAATGGCTTTCGCATACAGAGTCCAGACGCCGAAACCGGAAGCAAAGAGTGCGAGTCCGAGACCGTACATGCCAAGTCCGATGACAATGGAGCGCTTGACGCCGATTTTTTTCACGGAAGCGCCGTAAGAGAAATAGCAGACTGCGCTAATGACGGAGGCAAGGCTGACGGTGATGGAGTAGGCGGTCCTTGAGATCCCGTAGTGGTCTGTCACGGGAATCGTGAAAATGTTGAAATTCAGCGCCGCGGCGCCGGTGGCCGCAAACACGATCAGGAAGCAGACAGCAGCGCTGATCCAGCCGTAGAAGATATTGGTTTTCGCTGCTTTGTTCATCGTGCGCATTCTTTCAGGATTGCAAGGAAATCGTCTCTGGCGAACTGCACGCGGCAGCCGCCGTTCGGAAGGCAATGATCCGCGATCGTCTGAAGAAGTTCATCGTCTGTACTAATTCCGAGTTCTTCGAAAGTGGTCGGAAGATCGAGCTCGCGGATAAAGTCTTCAAGGGCCTGTACACCGGCACGCGCAGCTTCATTTACGGTCATGCCTTCTGTATCGATACCCATGACCTTTTCGGCAAAACGGGCGAATTTCTCGGGCTCGGCTTCGCAAAGCCTGCGGTAAACAACCGGGTGCAGGACAGCAAGCGTCCGGCCGTGGTTGGCGTCCGTATAGCCGCTGATCCAGTGCTCAATGCTGTGGCACTGGAAATCGGTCATTTTTCCAGCTGCCGGGATGCCGCTGAAGGCAAGAGAAGAGTCCCAAAGAAGCTCGCTTCTTGCCTTGTCATTTTCCGGATTCTCCTTGATGATCCGGGCATTCCGGACAACATTTGCCATGATGGACTCCATGACTTCATCACTGACACAGTCGCCTTTTCCGAAATAGGTTTCCATGAAGTGGCTCAGCGTATCGAAAACGCCGGTCAGAAGCTGGCCCATCGGAACGCTTTTTGTAAATGAAGGGTCAATGATATCAAACTCCGCGTGCTTTCCGGCGTAGGTGACCTTCTCGTGACGCTCTTCATCGTTGATGCCCGCGAGCCAGTTCATATCGCTGCCGGTGCCGCCGAGCGTGAGTACGATGCCCATCGGAATCGCTTCTTTCGGAAGCTCGTGACGCTCGACTTCCACCGTCCAGATATCTTCGTCAAGAAGCGCCTGCACAGCCGCCGTACGCACGCAGTCGATGACCGAGCCGCCGCCGACTGCCAGCATGAAATCGACTTTATTTTCGCGGGCAAGCTTTGCCAAGGCCTGAACTTCTGTGTAGCGGGGATTCGGTGTGATTCCGGGAAACTCGACGATTTCCTTGCCGGCCGCCTTCAGCATGCCGACGACCTTGTCATACACGCCGTTCCGCTTGATGGAACCGCCGCCATAAGCGAGAAGCACGCGCTTTCCGATCCGCGGAAGCTCCATGTCCATGGCATACTGCATCATGCCTTCTCCGAAATAGACACGGACAGGATTGTTAAAAACGAAATTGTTCATCATGGTCCCTCCTTCTTCAAAATAATTCTCTTTCTACGGAAAATTGTACGTGAAACCGCGGATTTTTTGAAGCTTGAATTGTTGACAAGCTTATAAGCAAAAACTAATATAAAAGCGGAATGAGGGACGGGAAGTTTCCGGTTATAAGAATTATCTAATAGAATTGTTAAGAAATGAGACTTTATCGCTTGATCGCTCTCGGATATAATGATATCAGTGAAAGAAGACTGGATCGTCCAGCATTTAAGTTAACGGGGAGGAAGCCATGAAATTTGATATGAATCAATGGAAAAGCCCGGACAGAAAATACCGGGTGAAACCGATCATCCATCATTTTGCGGAAGATTATAAGAGGCATCTGGATGCCGTTGAAGCCTTTGGCTATGGCGGTGTTGTCACGAATCCGGACCGCGACTCGCCGAATGAACATTACCGTGAGGACTGCAGGAAACTCGGGAAGATTACGGAAGAACTGAAGAGAAGAAATCTCGGGTATTTTCTGTATGATGAGAAGGGCTTTCCCTCCGGCGTCGCGGGCGGCATGAGCGTCGAGGGACATCCGGAGCTGATGGCAAAGGGACTCTACATGCATCGGCACATGGCTTACGCGGCGGAGCATTTCACCTATCATATCGATGATGATTCGGACAAAATTGTCTGGGCAATGAAGATTCCGGTGCGGCTCAGATGGGACAGCGCTTTCCCAATGAGAGCGCTTGATGAGGACGCCGCGGAAGCAGTTCCCTTTGCCGAAAGATCGATGGAGACGGATCTTCAAAAGGATGATGCGCTTTTTATCTTTGCTGTACGAACAGCCCAGGAAGGCTCCCAGATTGCAAACACGCCGGCGGTCGGCCCCTATATCAACATCATGGACGAGAAGGCGGTCCGCCGCTTTATTGACCTTTTTTACGAACCGATCGCGGAGGAAGCGCCGGAGGCATTCCCCGGAGCGGAAGCGGTCTTCACGGACGAGCCTTCGCTGATGGTCCGCCATATGACGCCCTATGTCCAGTGGTCCTTCGCGCTGGTTCCGTGGGTGGACGGATTTTTTGAGGAATATGAGCGGGAATACGGCACGCGTCTCGAGCCGGTACTGCATCACCTTTTTGAAGGTGACAGCGCTTCGGCACCTGAAAGAATCCATTTCTACCAGCTTGTCGGAAAACTGATCGGAAGGAATTATACAGGTCAGCTGAACCTGTGGTGCAAGGACCACGGAACCATGATTTCCGGACATTATCTCGGAGAGGAAAATATTCTCGGAAATGTGCTGGACTATGGCTCTTATATCGAAACGCTTCGCTGCGCCGGTCTTCCCGGAATGGATATTCTGGAGTGCTATCCGGAAATCTATAATTATAATGCGGCAAAGCATCCGCAGATGGTGGTTCGGAAAAACAAGCTGCCCGGGATGATGGTGGAAATTTGTCCTGTCGTGAATATTCCGATATTTATGAAGCACCACCTCGACAACATGTGCGCGATTATCGGGCTTCTGTTCCTCGGCGGTGTCCGAAAGGTTAATTCTTATTATTTCAACAATTTTGAAGAATACGATCCTTTGAAGCTGAAAGGTGAGAACGGACCGCTGCATCTGCAGGAGGCGAACTGGTTCAACGAATATGTCGGGCGCATTTCGCACATGCTCGACGGCTGCATCAATGACTGCAATACCTTTGTCTACTATGGCATTGAGGACACACAGGGCAAGCTGAT
>CACYBV010000337.1 GCA_902772745.1 uncultured Eubacteriales bacterium | reverse complement strand
GTAAGACCATTAGCGAAGTATTGATTAACGAACAGATCAGAGTACCCGAAGTTCGTGTTATCAGCAGCACCGGAGAACAGCTTGGCATCATGTCCATCGAAGAAGCCCGTGAAAAGGCTGAGGACCAGGAGCTGGATCTCATCTTGATCGCACCGCAGGCGAAGCCGCCCGTATGCAGAATCGTTGATTACAATAAATACCGTTATGAGCAGGCACAGCGGGAAAAAGATGCGAAAAAGAAACAGAAAGTCGTTGAAGTGAAGGAGATCCGTTTCTCTCCGAATATTGACACCAACGATCTGAACACCAAATCCAACAATGCCAGAAAGTTCCTTGAGAAAGGCAACCGCGTCAAGGTGACGCTCCGCTTCCGCGGGCGTGAGATGGCGCACGTTAACCAGACGAAGGGCGTGCTGGACGAATTCGCCGAGAGCCTTAAGGACATCGCGAACGTTGACAAGCCGGCCAGGATGGAAGGCAGGAACATGAGCATTGTGCTGGCGCCGAAGCCGGCAAAGTAAATTATCAGGAGGAAAGAACATGCCAAAGGTAAAGACCAAACGCGCAGCAGCAAAGCGCTTCACGAAGACCGGAACCGGCCAGTTAAAGAGAATGAAGGCGTACAAGAGCCACATTTTAACGAAAAAGTCCACCAAGCGGAAAAGGAATCTCAGAAAGTCCACGCTTCTTGATCCGTCCAACCGCAATATGAAGAAGGTTCTTCCCTACATCTGATCGGGGAAATTCGTTATTATTCGTGGAAACTGTGAAATCGGAAGATATGGAGGATTATTGATATGGCAAGAGTTAAAGGTGGTATGGGCGCCAAGAAAAAGCACAATCGCGTGCTGAAACTGGCGAAAGGATACAGAGGAGCAAGATCCAAACAGTACAGAGCAGCGAAACAGGCCGTGATGCGTGCCCTGACAAGCGCTTATTCGGGAAGAAAAGAGAAGAAGCGCCAGTTCCGTCAGCTCTGGATCGCGCGTATCAACGCGGCAGCCCGCATGAACGGACTTTCTTATTCCCGTTTCATGTTCGGTCTGAAGAATGCCGGCATCGAGCTGAACCGCAAGGTGCTTTCGGACATGGCCGTGAACGACGCGGAAGGATTTGCAGCGCTCTGCGAAACCGCAAAGGGAAACCTGTAAGACTGATATGAGAGACACAAGCGGGGCACGTCCTGTTACGGACGGCCCCGCATGTTTTGTTTTTACGTACAGTTTCTGATCCTTTGTGTTATGCAGGGCAAGGTCTGTTTTTCGGGAAAGGAAAGAGAAGCATGACGACAAGAGAAGAAGTGCTGGAGCGGGCGCTCGAACTTCCGGATACCTACACCGACATTCCCTTTCATGATCCGAACTGGGTGCTGGTGCGTGTCCGGAGTTCAAAAAAGGCCTTCTTATGGACTTATGAAAAAGATGGCGTGATGAATGCAACCGTGAAAGTGGATCCTTCGTGGCGGGACCTGATGCGCCGGGCTTATCCGGCAGTAAGCGCAGCTTATCACATGAACAAGGAGCACTGGAGCAATATCACGCTCGACGGTTCGGTTCCGGACACGGAGATTGAGCGGATGATCCGGGAAAGCTATGACCTCGTGACGGACAGCCCCGCAAAACGCATCTATGAAGCCGTGAAGAAAGTTCCAAAGGGCAGGGTCGCGACCTACGGCGACATCGCGGCGATGGCCGGAAACCCGAAGATGCAGCGGGCAGTCGGAAACGCCCTGCATAAAAACCCGGATCCATCGACGATTCCCTGCCACAGGGTCGTCAATTCCGAGGGGAAGCTTTCCGGGGCTTTCGCATTCGGCGGACCGGAGGTGCAGGCGGAGAGGCTCCGCGCAGAGGGGGTCGAAGTAACCGGGAACCGGGTGGACCTTCGGAGGTACCGGATTGATTATCTGCCTGAAATCGTGTAAGATAACAGGCAGAACAGATAAGGAGCTTTTCCATGCGCTTTTTCCACCTTTCCGATCTCCACATCGGCCTCCGGCTCCTGAACCGGGACCTGTCGGAGGACCAGGAATATATCCTGGATGAAATCGTTTCCCTCGCACGCGAATACCGGCCGGACGCTGTCGTGATCGCCGGGGATATCTATGATAAGGCGGTGCCCTCGGCGGAGGCGGTCGAGATGTTCGACCGTTTCATAAGCGGCCTCAGGGAGGCGGTGCCCCAGGCGGAAATCATGGCGATCAGCGGAAACCATGATTCCGGACCGCGGGTGAATGTTTTCCGGTCGCTTCTTTCGAAGCAGCATGTTCATATGATCGGGCTTCCGCCGGAAAAACCGGGCGAGCGGATCGCACAGGCCGAAATCACGGACGAGCACGGAAAAGTGCGTTTTTACCTGCTTCCCTTTGTCAAGCCGGGAATGATCCGGCTTCTCACGGGAAGCGCCGAAAACGGGGCAAATTTGAGCTACAGCGAGGCAATCGCACGGCTTCTTGGAGCGGAAAAGATCGATTCTTCGCTTCGGAACGTACTCGTGAGCCATCAGTTCTATTTGCCTTCGGGAAAAGAGCCGGATCAGGTGGAACGCGCGGAGTCCGAAATTGTGACGGTCGGGAACATCGACGCGGTGGACGGATCGGTGCTGGAGCCGTTTGATTATGCGGCACTCGGCCATATCCATAAGCCCATGCAGGTCGGGAATGCGCGGTTCCGCTATTCGGGGACGCCGCTTGCCTGTTCGGTTTCGGAAGCCGGGCAGGAGAAGGGCGTGATTCTCGTGACGCTTTTGGAGAAAGGCGACGTTCGGACGGAGATCCTGCCGCTCCTGCCGCTTCGTGCGGTGCGGATCGTGGAGGGCACGCTTTCGGAGGTTCTCTCATCGCCTTCCGATGATTATGTGCGCGTGGTGCTGACCGATTCCGGGGATCTCGATGTCATGGACGTGCAGGACCGCCTGCATCTTGCATTCCCGAACCTTCTCGAAATCCGCCGCGCCGGCGTGTCAGGCGGGGATTACAGCGCGTCTCTGACGAGGCCTTCGGAACTTTCGCCGTATGAACTGTGCAGTACATTTCTGCCCGATCTTTCGGAGGAGGAAGCATCGCTTCTTAAAGATGTGATCAATGAAGCCGGGGAGGTGCTGAAATGAAGCCGCTGAAACTGACAATGGAAGCTTTCGGCTCCTACGGCCAGAAGACCGAAATCGATTTTACAAAGCCGCAGCAGAACCTTTTTTTGATCAGCGGAGACACCGGCGCGGGGAAGACGACGATATTTGACGCGATCGTATTCGCGCTCTATGGCGAATCCAGCTCGGCTGTGAACAAAAAGGACGGGACGGAGCTGCAGAGCCAGTTTGCCGAGGCGGACCGGGATCCTTACGCCGAGCTTTCGTTTTCGAATGCAGAAGGCGGGGAGGAGCGGATCTATACGGTGCGGCGGGTTCCGAGGCATATGAGGCTCAGAAAGCGCGGCGCCGGAGCGGCTGTGGAGATTCGCGGGGAAGTGAGCCTGTTCCTTCCGGACGGATCGCTTTTTACCGGATCTCCGAAGGAAACCGACACGAAGATTGTCGAAATCATCGGCCTTACGAAGTCGCAGTTCATGCAGGTCGCGATGATCGCGCAGGGCGAGTTTATGGAGATGCTGCGCGCGGATTCCAATAAAAAGAAGGAAATCTTCCGGAAGCTGTTCGGAACCGGGCTTTATCAGGAAATCGTGGAACGGCTTCTTGAGCGCCGGAAGAAAAAACAGGCGGAACTCGCGTCGATCCGCAGCGCTTTCCTGGCGGACACGGCGCACATCACGGTTCCCCCGGAGTACAGCGAGGGCATGTATCTTCAGGAGATGAAGGAGCGGATCCTGAAGGCGGAGCGGCTTGCGGTGACGGACGCGGAGGCGCTTATTTCAGGGCTTCAGGAACTGGTATCGGCGCTTTCGGAGGAGGAGAAGAAGGCCGCGGAAGAGGCGGCGGCGGAATTTGGAAAAAGGGACGCCGCGATGAAGGCCCTCGAGGCCGGAAAGATTCTGTCGGAGGCTTTCGGGAAGCTTCTGGAAACGGAAGCGGCGCTCATGAAAATCCGGGAACTGGAGCCTGAAATGCAGGAGAAGCGCGCCCGATCCCTCAGGATCCTGTCTGCGTATGAGGTCCAGACGGAGTACCGGGCATACAGAGACGCACAGAAACATTTTCAGGATACGGAAAAAGAACTGCAGGAACAGCTTGAAAAGAGGCCGGAACTTGCAAAGGCTTTTTCGGAAGCGGACCGGAAACTTCATACTGCGGAAATCGAGCGGAACCGCGCGGCAGAGAATACCGCTGCGGTCAGAAGCCGCGCGGAGCATGCCCTGCAGCTGTTTGAGAGGATCAGAGAGACCGGAAAACTGCTCGGAGCGAAAGAACAGGCTTTTGAGGCTGCGAAAGAAGAAGCGGAGAAGGCGGATCTTTCACTCCGCCAATTTGACGCGCTCGTTTCTTCTCGGAGAAGGGATTCGGAAGCGCTCTCGGGGACCGAGACGGCGCTCCTTCGGCTGACTGCGGAGGAAAAGGAATATGATTCGGCCCTTTCGGACCTTGCTTCCCTGGAAAAGCTGGAACAGGCATACAGGCAGCAGCTTCGCGAGACGGAGGACGCACATAAAGCCTATGCGGATGTCCGGGAAAGACACAGCCGCAAAACCGCGGAATATCTCGAAAAACAGAATGCCTTCCTTGACGCGCAGGCGGGTTTCCTGGCCCGGGAAAAACTGCTGCCCGGACAGCCCTGCCCGGTCTGCGGTTCTTATGAACACCCGCATCCCTGTGAAGTCCCGGAATCCTCGGAGCATCTGAGCCGGGAGATGATCGATGCCCTTTCACGGGAAGAAAAGAAACTTGGCAGTGAACAGGAAAAAGCCGCTTCCCGTGCGGAAACGGCGGCCGGACTGCTTCGGGAACGGCAGGAGCGGTATGAATCTTCCGAAACTGCGTTTTTCGGGAAAGTCCGGACACTTTTTGCGGATCTTCCTGAAAATCCGGCGCTTTTTGATATTTCAGTCCGGCTGGAACAGGGACTTTGCGGGATAAGAAGCAAAGAGGAAGGCCTTCAAAAAGACCTGGAAGCATATCGGAACCTGCAGGAATTCCTGCAGCACGCCGATGAGGAGCGCGGTGCGCTTCTTGCGGCTTCCAAAGAAGCTGAAAAGAAGAGGCAGAATGCGGAATCCGAGTCCGCGGCTGCGGCCGCATCCCTGATGAGCCTCAAATCGGAACAGGCATATCCGGCCGAGGAAGACGCCCGAAGGGACCTTTCGGAGGCAAAAGAGCAGCTTTCCGAAAAGGATGCGGAACTTTCTTCTGTCCGCGCGGAGCAGGAAAAAGCTTTTCGGGAACTCAGGGATTCGGAAGCCCTCATCGCACGCGACGAAAAATCGCTTCCGGAGCTTTCGGAGGAAAACAGAAAGCGGCAGGTGCAGTACGCCGAAGCGCTTTCGGAGAGGCATTTCACCGAGGAGGAATTCCTTTCGCTGATTTCATTGTACGGACGGGCCGACGCGGAGAAAATGCGCCGGGAAACGGATGATTTCCGAAACAGGAAGGCCCAGGCCGAAGGCGCTTATGCCGCCGCAAAGCAGTCGGTTTCAGATGCGGAAAAGCCGGACATGGAAATGCTGGAACAAAAGAGTGCAGAAGCGGACCGGATTTACCGCGAAAAACTGGAAAGCTCCCAGAAGCTGCAGGAACTCCGGCGCCGGAATGAATCCGCGCTTTCAGCACTTCTTCCGCGTGCAAAGGAGCGGGAACGGATCATTCATGAGAATGAAATCCTCGACCGTCTGTATCTCCGGCTCTCCGGAAAAGTCACGGGCGCCCGGATGGATATCGAGACCTTCGTGCAGCGCTATTACCTCGACCGTATTTTAAGCGCCGCGAACCGCCGCTTTATCGGCATGACCGGCGGGCAGTTCGAACTCCGGCTGATACCGGAGGAACAGGCCGGCGAAGGCAAGAACCGCGGCCTTGATTTCCTCGTTTACTCCTTCGTAACCGGAAAGGAGCGCGAAGTCCGCACCCTCTCCGGCGGCGAATCATTCATGGCAGCCCTCTCGCTCGCCCTCGGCATGGCGGATGAAATCCGCGAGTCGGTATCTTCCATCAACCTGGACATCATGTTCATCGACGAAGGCTTCGGCTCCCTTGACGACGCATCCCGCGCGAAGGCGGTCCGCGTCCTCAAGGAAATGGCCGGTTCTTCGCGGCTCATCGGGATTATCTCCCATGTTGCCGAACTGAAGCAGGAGATAGAAGATCAGCTGCTGGTGGAGAAGGATGAGAAAGGGTCGCGGGTGCGGTGGATGTGAAGGCTGAGGACTGAGAAGCCCTTCCTTTCTCCGGTGCGGGTTTCAGCCGGTCCCTGCTACTTTCTGAAATTTCCGCTTGACATTTCCACTCGAATCCCTTATACTGTCAGATGTGCCTCAGAAAAGGCGCATTTCGAGGTGTGGCTCAGTTTGGTAGAGCGCTGCGTTCGGGACGCAGAGGTCGCAGGTTCAAATCCTGTCACCTCGATCTTTCATAGGGGTATAGTTCAAGGGTAGAGCAACGGTCTCCAAAACCGTAAATGAGGGTTCGAATCCTTCTACCCCTGTAAAGAAAACAGCCGGTTCGTTTTCGGACCGGCTGTTTTTTTGCATCCCGCGATGAGGAAAACCGACGTATGCTGGCGTACGGAGATTTGACGAATGCCAGAAGTTCCGGAATACGGCTTTATGCCGCTTCAGGTGATTCCGGTATCAGGCGAAAACAGCAGTACCCGCCGGCGCCGGAGTATCTTCGCAGCATACGGTATTTCGCACTTTGAACCGGGAAATAACTTTCTCTTTTCTGCCGGTCTTACCTTTCGGCTTCGCTGCTTTTTTTATCTGTAAAGCCGTAAAACTGCATTGACGAAACGGGAAGTTTGGAGTAGAATATAGGGCGGTGGAAAAACCATCGAAACACTTTTCATTTAAAAAGGAGAGAAGGATTATGAGAAAATTATTAGCAGTTCTGCTTGCTTCGGCAATGCTGCTGTCGATTCTCGGACTTTCTGCCTGCAAGGGCGGCAAAACCGCTGAGATCGCGGTTGTCACCGACGTCGGACAGCTGAAGGACGGCGGCTTCAACCAGGGCACCTACGAAGGAGCGGAAGCCTATGCAAAAGCCAACAGCAAGACCTATGCCTATTATCAGCCCGCGAACGGCGAGAACGCGACCGACAACGACCGTGTCGCTGCAATGCGTCAGGCGATTAAGAACGGCGCCAAGGTCATCGTTGCACCCGGATTCCTGCAGGCAGGCGCCATGACGACGGTTGCGCTGGAGTCCAAGGACGTGAAGTTCATCTTCGTTGACGGCTGGGCACTTGATGACGGCAATGGCAATCTGCTCAAAAACGTTACCGCGATCGTCTACAAGGAGCAGGAATCCGGCTATCTTGCAGGTTATGCAGCAGTCAAGGACGGCTACACCAAGCTCGGCGGAACTTTCGGCGGCGGCGGATCCAACCCGGCGTGCTGCCGTTTCGCTTATGGCTTTGTCCAGGGCGCACGGGACGCTTCCGATGAACTCGGCGTTGATGTCGAGATCAAGATCAGCTTCAAGTACGGCGATGCGTTCTCCGCTTCTCCGGAACTTGCAGCGCAGATGTCCAGCTGGTACAATGACGGCACCGAAGTGATCTTTGCCTGCGGCGGCTCCATGGTACAGAGCGTTATCGCAGCAGCGAAGGAAACCTCAGACGGCAAGATCATCGGCGTAGATACCGACCAGTCGAACCTTTCCGACCGTGTGATCACCTCTGCGATGAAGGGCCTTTCTGCTTCTGTTCAGAAGGTTCTCGGCGAGATGTACAATAACGAGTGGGATGCAAAGCTTGGCGGCCAGGCTTCGAACCTCGGCGCGGCAGACGATGCAACCGGCCTTCCGATGTCAACTTCCAAGTTCAACAAGTTCTCTCAGGCGGACTACGATGACATTTACGGAAAGATCAAGAGCGGCGCGGTCACTCCGGATGACCAGGTTGACGGCTGCAATACCGCTGATTTCTGGAACAAAGCTGTTTCCGGATCTCATACGACGGTTATTTATGAATAAAAACCGCTGAAAGCGTGAAAGGAAATCATCCTTTCCCTTTCGTGAAAACAGGAGCTTACCCCCGAAAGTAGGCTCCTGTTTCTTATAGGAAATGTCGAAGCATCCTCCGTATAAACTGCTTTTTCGGCGGATACGCGCGGCTGCACAGGAAATGATGCTGCTGCGAGAATGTTCAGGGTGCGTGAAAACAGCAGGGCCGTTTTCATTTTTACACATCAACCCACAGAAGGGGGACTTATTTATGAGTGAAGAACCGTATGTAATCGAGATGCGGCATATC
>CACYBV010000336.1 GCA_902772745.1 uncultured Eubacteriales bacterium | reverse complement strand
CGGCAGTTTTTCAAATGCTTTCGCCATTCCCCCGCCCTTGTAGTCGATCAGGATGAATGCGGCCTCATACGGATGGAAGCAAACCGCGATGGAGAGGATCAGCGTGATGATGAACTCGGATTTTCCGGAGCCGGTCATGCCTGCGATAAGGCCGTGCGGGCCGTGGTATTTCTCGTGAAGATCCAGCATGAAAAGCTCTCCGAGCGCATCCACCCCGACAGGAACCTGCAGGGATTTTGACGGGTCGTTCTCCTTCCATCTGGCCGATGAATTCAGGTGTTCTACCCTTCCTGCGCCAAACATCCTGAGAAAGGCAAGCATGCGCGGACAGGAAACATCCGATCCGGCTGATGCAAGCGGAATATTCACAAGCCTCGCCGCGAGCGTACGCATGTCTTTCGGCGGGCTGATATCCGGGACAAATTCCGTGCTTTTTCCGGTCTTATCTTTCTGGTTGAAAAGCCTGCCCTGCGGACCGGTAAGGTCAATTACGAGTGAGCATTCTTTCGGGAGCTCGCCAAGTGTTCTGTAAAACGTGACAACACTGAAATGGATGCTTTTCCCCAGTGCAAGGATTTCCTGCATCATCTCTGTGCGTGCCGACTGTACCCTGCTCAGCGAGAAAACGACATACCATGGCTTCATTTCCGCATCCGGATGATCCGAAATCTCCCTCCGCGCTTCGATCACATGCATCAGGAAGGCTGAAACCTCCTTCGCTTCGCTCTGGTCCGAAGCAATGAAACGGATTCTTCGGTCATCTGAAAAAACGTGCGGAAGCCATCGGACAAAATCCATTTCTTCCCGGTCTTTTTTGTCATAGATAAAGACCATTTTCAGTTCTTCAGGGCTGTACAGCGTCATCAGCTGCAAAATGAGTCCTTTCGCATAATCCAGAAGTTTTTCATGCGCACCGATAATGCCTGCAGCCGGGTCGTCGAAAAGAGAAATGCCGATCGGGACATCTCGGAGCAGCTTTGGTTTTTTCATGAGCTCATAAAGTTCCTCGGAAAGGCAGTCATCGCTGAGGGAAAACCGCCGCTCCGGACAGGAAAATTCAGCCTGGAGCATGCAGTCTCCGAGCCCGGCGCGGAGGCGCAGGAAATCGCTCTGGCCGGGCATGCGCTCGTAAAGCGTCCGGTCGCGCGTCATGATCCTTTTCACACACTCGTCGGCTCCGATGATGTTTTCCCGGAGGATCCCGGACTGAAGTTCCGACAGTTCCTCGATCCGAAGTGCGATCCCCTCAAGATACTCGCGGTATTTCTCCTGCCGCTGTTCTTCCTTTTTCCGCCGGCGCCTCCGCTCATAACTCCTGCCTGCAGCCGGCATCAGAAGCGTACCGAGAAGCATGGATCCGGACATCGCCATGGATGTGACATTGCGGGCGCTCACCGCGTTTGACAGCATCAGAAACGACATCATGCCCATTGCCAATGAGGATCCCATCATAATGAGCCAGGGCATCTCTTCCTGCAGCGGGCTTTGCGGCGGTGCATCGATTTTGATCTCCTCGGTCTCAATCTCCCGTCTGAAACGCGGAGAACGGCTGAAAAAACAGCGTTCCGGAAGTTCGTATCCGCGCTCCTTTGGTATCGGCTCGATTTCCTGGCGGATAAAAGGCTGCAGGCGTTTTCCGACTTTAACCGCCCCGTCCGGATGATTGACCGCAATCAGCCCCTTTCCGATGATGATGCGGAGTCCCATGATATAAACGCAGTCGCCGGGGTGAAGATCCGCATGATAAACCCTTTTTTCATTGACAAAAGTCCCGTTTTTGCTGTTTTGGTCACTGATGCGGAAACGGCCGTCCGAAAAACTCAGGACCGCATGAACCGCCGTAACCACCGGCCGGTCAAAGCAGATATCGCAGCCCTCAAAACGTCCGATTGAAACCGCCATATTGCCCGGAAACAGATACTTTCTGAAGATCTGCCGTCTTTCCTCGTCCGGTTCGGTAAACATGTAAATCCGTTCCCCGTCCGTTTTTTCGAGTACATAGGTCCGCATCGGCACCAGTACCTCCGAATGCATCGTCCGTCCGTCTGTCCCGATGATCCGCGCACGGTCTGCGGAGCGAATTTTCCACGCGCTCTCGCTTCCGTCGATGCAGAGAATCCGGGATTCGGGGACTTCCTGTTTCTCATACAGCCAGTAGCACCCCGAAACGCGTTCCGGAAGCGGGAATTCACGAATGCTCTCCCGGCTGATTGCAGTGATGATCATGATTTTCTCCTCTTCACACCGGCCGTTCCCGGTGATTGATGCACGTCGGTTCCTGTCCCCTTTATGTCACCGGTCTTTCCCGTCAGAGCACCGTAAATTCAAAGTTTTCATCCGCGAGCCGGATCTTTGATCCGGGCCGTATTTCCATCGGCATACCGGCCGGTATCATAATTCCGTCGACAAAGCTGTGATTGGTCGAATTCAGATCGGTGATGAAATACCGGTCTCTGTCCGCCTCAATCACCGCATGAACGCGGCTGACCGCCTGATTCCCGTCGATCAGGCAGTCGGCAGCGCCCCCTTCCCTTCCGATGCAAAACGGATTTTTCCGGATCGGGATCTTCTCATTTCCGTGCTCCCGCAGAAGGAATGCCCGGCCCGCAGAGTGAATCCGTCCGGCTTCTTCGCGCCGTTCGAGAAACGCGCTGAAATCCGCCGCGGAAAAACCGTCTGTACCGTTCAAAAAACAGATCAGTTTCAGTGCCCGGTTTCTGTCCGAAGGTTCCGGATACCGTATGCCGTACAGGATATCCCTGAGAAACTGCCGAAACTGTGTTTTTTTGCAGTTCCAATCAAGCACCGGCAGGCAGACCAGCTCCGCTTCGGTGCCGGAAGCATCCAAATAGATCCGTTCCGGTTCGTATACAAGGCTCTCCGTACCGATCAGATAATCCTGCATTCCGGAAACCGTATCCGTGATGCTCTTTATAATGGCAGCAGTCTGCAGGAAACTCATTTCTTTCTGCATCAGAGCTGCAAGGGAAATCCTGGTGCTGATATCATAGCGGACAAGTTTGCCCCAATCCGCCTCCGAAAACTCCGCGGGAAGAAGTCCGGGAATCCGGTTATGAGCAAGCATCCCCTGTATGACGCTGTCTTCCTCCGCAGCCGAGAAGCGGTACTCGAGCCATGTTCCAAACCCGTTTTGATTAACCGTGAACCGTTCCATATCTGAATACCCTCCGTCTGTCAGCCGTTTCTGTGTCCTTTCTCCATGAAAGTCTCTATACCTTTCCCAGGCAGCAGCTGATCAGAAGTCCCAGAAACAGAAACGGTGCAAAAGCAATCCGGTCTTTCAGTTTTTTCTTCCTGAGAATCAAAAGCACCGCCGCTGCTGATGCGGAAAGCAATAATCCGGCAGCGAGCGAATACAGCGCTGTATAAAATCCCGCCGAAAAGCCGACAGCGCTTAAAAGCTTAACATCTCCCATACCGAATCCGCCTTTGGAAAGACAAGACAAGAGAATCAGGATCAGAAACAGGAAAGTCCCGGAAAAAAAGCTCCATAAGAGAAGTTTCAGTCCCTGAGCCCATCCGAAGCCGAAACAGTCCAGCGGGACCAGAAAGAGGCGCACCGCAGGAAGCAGGAGGACCAGTCTGTCGGGAATCCGGTTTTCTTCTGCATCAATCACCGCTGCGGCAAGGCATACCGGGAATGCCGCAAGCACTTTTACGGTTTTCTGCATCCCGGTTCCAAGCGACTCCAGCCTGAAAGCGCAGAATCCGGCAGACAGCGCCGCACACACGCTCACCAGGATTATTTTTGCGCCGTACATCCATGACCGCCTGCTTCTGGCAGCTGTCCGGAGATATGAAGCGGCAGCGGCGCCGCCGGCCGTCAGCCCGGACAGACAGATAATAATAAGCATAACTGAACGGGTTCCTCCTTTTCCGTATAAATTCGATAAATATACCGCGCAGCGCGGCCGCTCCGTTTGCTAATTCCCGCATAGAGCGGACTGTTTTCCGGGCTGATGGCCTATAATACAGAAAGAGATTTTGAAGGAAGGAGACCTGCCATGGACCTGCAGTTCATTCGGGACCGGCTGACTGCTCTTCGTATGGAAAAAGGCGTAAGCGAGGCAGAAATGAGCCGGTCGCTCGGACATGTCAAAGGCTATATCCAGGATATTACATCCGGAAGAAGAATGATGCCGATGAAGGAATTTCTGAACATCTGCGACTATCTTGGCATTACTCCCAAAGAATTCTTTGTGGTTGAAACTTCTGACTGCTGGCGGGAAAACCAGATCCGTATACTGACGTCATATTTTCGTACACTGTCAAATGAAGCCCTGGCAAACATGGTGTTTCTTATCCAGTCGCAGAAGAAAAATGACGAAAATTCATCAAACTGAAACAGCCGGCTGCAGCATGGCAGCAGCAGTCTGTAAACAGCAGGAAGCTTCTGACTGCATTTTCCGGTTGCCTGCCTGAATTTTACGGAAATATACTCCGCTTCGACAGCTTTTTCATGAAATATGTAATAAAGGAGGACATTTTATGTTCAGAGACAGCAGTGTAATAATCATGAAAGAAGTGCAGGATCACAGTAAGGAACTGAAAAAGATCGGCCGGAGAATCAGAAATGTCCGCATGGACCGGGGATTGTCACAGTCGGAGCTGGCAAGGTATGCAGGCCTGTCCGAGCAGTGTATTTCGTACATTGAGCGGGGCGCCCGGGAACCTCAGGTGCTGAATTTGCTGAGAATCGCACAGGTTCTTTCCTGCAGCACAGATTATCTTCTGCGCGGAAAAATCCATGTCAGCGATATTCCTGTTTTCTTATGCGGACTGGGAAAGATCGATCCGAACAGGATCAATGATTTTTTCAGTGTCATAGAAAGGTTTGCAAAATGATACCGAATTGAAAGGAGATGCCCGAAGTATCCGTTGGTATACACATACCATAGCATGCTTCGGGCAAAAATGCAAGTCTTTTTTTCTGTTCTCAGCTTTCTTTTTCTTCTCCCGGCGCATCCTGATCGGCCGCGTGGTCCTTCTTCCAGAACCTGATGTTCTGCAGCCGTTCCTTCAGACGCTTTTCCTCCCCGAATCCCGAAGGATTATAGTATTCACGTCCCTGAAGGGATTCCGGAAGACAGACAAGATTCGTCAGCTTTTCCTCATAATCATGTGCGTACTTGTAGCCGTCTCCGTAACCGAGGTCTTTCATGAGACCGGTGACGCCGTTTCGGATCTGAAGGGGTACGGGATCGGCAATCGTCCTGAGCGCATCCTCTTTAGCCGTCATGTAGGCGACATCCGAGGAATTGGATTTCGGGGCAAGCGAGAGGTAAATCACGGCTTCCGTAAGATGTACCGAACACTCGGGCATCCCGATCCAGTGACAGGCCTGAAAAGCGGCAACCGCAAGCGGAAGCGCATGCGTGTCCGCAAGTCCCACATCCTCCGCCGCAAAACGCGTCACACGGCGGGCAATATACAGGGGATCCTCACCAGCTTCCAGCATCCTGGCGAGCCAGTAGACCGCCGCATCCGGGTCGGAGTTCCGCATGGACTTGTGGAGAGCGGAAATCAGGTTGTAGTGTTCCTCGCCGTCCTTGTCGTAAAGAAGAGATTTTGTCCCCGTACACTGTTCGACGATTTCCTTTGTCACTAGGACCGAGCCGTCGGGGCGGATTTCGCCGTTCAGGATCACCATTTCCAGCGTGGAAAGCGCGGTCCTGGCATCGCCGTTCGCAAAAACCGCGATATGCTGCAGGATGTCTCCGCTGATTTCGATCCTCTGGCCTGCGAAGCCTTCCGGATCCGAAAGCGCCCGATGAAGGAGTTTCAGGATATCTTCTTTTTCAAGGGCACGGAGCACAAAAACACGGCATCTTGAAAGAAGCGCCCCGTTCACTTCAAAGCTCGGATTCTCGGTCGTCGCACCGATCAGGATGATTGTCCCCTTCTCGACAAACGGAAGAAAGGCGTCCTGCTGCGCTTTGTTGAAGCGGTGGATTTCGTCGACAAAAACGATTGTCCGCTGCCCGTAGCGCCGGCTCTCCTCCGCCTCCTGCATGACGTCCCGGATTTCCCTGATTCCGGATGTTACGGCGGAAAAGCGCAGGAACTTCGCGCGGCTTTTCTTCGCAATGATCTCGGCGAGCGTTGTTTTCCCGACACCCGGAGGTCCCCAGAAGATCATCGAACTGATCTGGTCCGAGTCGATGAGCCTTCTTAAGGCCTTTCCCGGGCCGATGAGGTGCTCCTGTCCGACGTAGCTGTCAAAATCCTGCGGCCGAAGCCGCGCCGCAAGGGGCTGCGGAACGGTATTATCAAAAAATGAAAGCTGATCCATGACTTTTTCCTGTCTGTAAAATGAGTCTTTTTCTAATCATAGCACAGCTCTTTCCTGCTTGCAATCATTCCGGTTCCCAAATTCTTCTCTTTTTCACTTGCAATTCTCCGAACAAGTGTTATGATGGTATCAATGGAAATACGGCCTGTGCGTGATCTGCCGTATATCGGGGTTTCCCCGCATAATTTCATACGCCGGTTAAGGAGACCTCCCGATGAGACTTTTGACGCGTGACAGGTCTTTTTACAAAAGCCTGTTCTCACTGGCTCTGCCGATTGTCCTGCAGAACTTTATTTCCTTTGCCGTAAATTTCGCCGACAACCTGATGGTCGGCCGGCTTGG
>CACYBV010000335.1 GCA_902772745.1 uncultured Eubacteriales bacterium | reverse complement strand
GCTGGATATCGGTGAAATTGATCACGTGCAGCCGGATGGGCCCGGTATAGCGCGAGATGATTTTTGCCAGATCCACGACCTTCTGCTTCGCCCGGTCCGAGGTATAGGGCGGCGCATGGAAATACACCGCATCGATGAAGACGCCGCGCCGGGAGATCATATAGCCTGCGACCGGAGAATCGATGCCGCCCGAGAGAAGCAGCATCGCCTTCCCGGAAGTCCCGAGGGGCATACCGCCCTGCCCGCGGATTTCCTGCGAATAGATGTTGATATAGTCCTCGCGCACCTCGACCCGGAGCATTACATCCGGCTTATGTACGTCGACGCGCATCTCAGGGAAGGCCTGCAGGATATCGTGGCCGAGCTCCACATTCATCTCCTGGGAATTCAGCTCGAAATTCTTCCGCGTACGGCGGGATTCGACCTTGAAGCTGATATTTTTGTCGGGATAGGTCTCGTCCATATAGCGGACAACATCTTCCGAAAGCGCACGGAAGCCGTGGTCCGAAACCCGCACGACAGGACAGATCCACAGGATTCCAAAGACATGCTTCAGCTCCTCAATCACTTCTTCCGTATCATAATCCCCGGATGCCTCGACATAAATCCGTCCCTGGGTCTTCTGTACCAGAAACTCGCCGTCGACTTTTTTCAGGTGCCAGCGGATCTGCTTCACAAGCGCGTCTTCAAAATATTTCCGGTTGTTTCCCTTGATTGCGATTTCCGCGTATTTAATCAGAAAAGCGTGGAATTTCATCGTCTCCGATACCTCCGTAAAACGGGCAGCAGTTCCTCAAGCGCCCGTAAAGTTTCATCAATTTCCTCTTCCGTGCTGTGAACCGACAGAGAAAAGCGGATGGTTCCTTCCTGTTACTCTTTTGACAGTCCGATTGAAAGGAGCGTGCTGATTTCCGACGGATGCGAGGAAGCGCAGGCGGAACCGGAAGAAACATAGATGCCCCGGTCTTCCAGTGCATGCAGCAAAACTTCCGAACGGACGCCCGAGAAACTGCAGCTTATGATGTGCGGCGCAGAGGACCGGTCGAATTTCCCGTTGATCTTTGCGCCTTCAATCTGCTGAAGGCCCCGGCACAGGCGCGTCTTAAGGCTGTACAGCTTTTCCGCATTCACATCGAGGTTCCTGTACATTTTTTCCGCGGCGAGTCCGAGCCCGGCTTCCCCGGGAACATTTTCCGTCCCCGAGCGCATGCCCTTCTGCTGACCGCCGCCGAAAATGAGCGGCCTGAGCTTCACCCGGTCGGAAACATAAAGGAATCCGATCCCTTTCGGTCCGTGCAGTTTGTGTCCGCTCACCGACAGGAAATCGATGTTCATGCGTTTCGGCGCAATGCGGTACTTCCCGTAGGACTGGATCGCGTCGACATGGAACAGCACTTCCGGTTTCTCGCGCCGCAGCATTTCACCGATCTCGGCGATCGGTTCAACTGCGCCGATTTCGTTATTGACCTGCATGACAGAGACGAGAACCGTGTCATCGCGGAGAGCTGCTTTCACGCTTTCTGCGGAGATGATTCCGTCTGAATCCGCCGGAAGCCAGGTTACATCGTACCCCTGGTCTTCGAGATACCGCATCGTGTTTTTCACGCTCGGATGCTCGATGGAGCTTGTAATAAGGTGCATTCCGCTCCTTCGGTACGCTTCCGCAGCTGCCCGGATCGCCCAGTTGTTGGACTCCGTTCCGCCGGAAGTGAAGTAGATGTTCGAGGGGCTGCATTTCAGGGTTTCGGCGATCTCCTGTTTCGCCCTGCGGACATATTTTTCCGCTTCCACGCCCTTTCGGTGCAGGGAAGCCGCATTTCCGTAGTCTTCGTCCATGACGGTTTTCATCAGGGCGAGCACCTCGGGATCAATCCGGGTCGTTGCGGAATTGTCAAGATAGATTTCCATAATAATGTTTCCTGTGTGTTTTGTGCCATGTCGGATGAAGTGAAGCGGAGTCAGGACATCCTGTAACGAAGGGCTTCCTTCCCGGAAGTGAGCTTTGCATAAATTCGATAACAAAAACCTGAGATTTCCCGTCTCGCTTATCATCGGCAGCGCTCACGGATAACGGAAAGCCTTGTCCGGATATCAACAGAACTCCAGCTGATATCCGAGCACCGACATCAGGTAAATCGGCGCGGTTTCTGTCCGGAGGATCCTGTTTCCGAGCGTCACGGTTTCCGCCCCCCCTTTCTTAAGAAGCTCCGCTTCCTCCGGGTCGAAGCCGCCCTCCGGCCCGATCACAATCCCAATCCTCTGTCCCGGGCGGACCGAGCGGATTATTTCACGCGTTTTCTCCGGGTTATCAGCTTTTTCATAGGCAAAAAGCAGTCTCATATTCTGTTCTTCCGCATAAGAAAGCGCCTGTCTCAGGTTCATCACCGGCGTCACTACGGGGATCCGGTTCCGCTGTGACTGCTTCGCCGCGGACTCCGCGATTTTCTGATAGCGTTCCAGTTTCTTCCCCTCTTTTTTGGGATCGATTTTTGCGACGCAGCGGCTCATGGAAACCGGGACGAAGCGGACTGTTCCGAGTTCCGTACACTTCTGCAGAATCAGTTCAAATTTCTCGCCTTTCGGAATCCCCTGGAACAGCGTGATTTCCGCCGGGAGTTCCGCATTGGCGCCTTCGATATCGACAATTCTGAGTAAAGCTTCCGATTCCGTATAGGCCGCAATCTCACAGATATACTGCCGGTCGGAACCATCCGAAACCGTAAGAGTCTCTCCGGTCTTCATCCGGAGCACATTTTTCATATGGTTCAGATCCTGACCCGTGATCCGGATCCCGTCTGCCTCAATCTGATCCGTTCCGACAAAAAAATGCGTCATACTCTTTCCACCGTATAGGAAACCCATTCACCCATCGTTTCCGTATCAATCACTTTCAGATGAGGATTCTCAAGAAGCGCCTCCCGGACCTCTTCCGCACGGATGTTGATGATTCCGGAAAGGTTCATT
>CACYBV010000334.1 GCA_902772745.1 uncultured Eubacteriales bacterium | reverse complement strand
TGAAGCTCGCGGTCTTCCTGGAGGGCAATGACGGCGCCAAAGCCAACGCGGCGCTCCCGATCACGGTGAAGATGGAGTAACCCGGCATACCGCCGGGTACGGAAAGGTTAGGAAAACAAAATCAATCAAGCCTGCAGGGGTACAGACGTTTTGAACGCTCGTTGCCTCTGCGGGTTGTTTTTGTTGCGGAGGAAAGCATTCCGTGGTATAGTAAATGATATTCTGAATGAGAGAAAGAAACAGACTTTTACAGTAGAATCGGATGCGAAACAAAACTAATGAATTGATAAAACACTATTAAAAATCCCCCGTATCCCCGAAAAACACGTTAAGGAGGCATTTGAAATGAAGAGTTCCAACCTGAGGAAACTGCTGGCGGCATTGCTGGTGCTGGTGATGTGCTTCTCGATGCTGCCGGTATCGGCTTTTGCGGAAGACCAGGGCGCCGCCATGAACAGCGACACCAGTCTTGAAGGAACAACGTCCTTCGGGAACCTGCTTGTTCGCACGGTGGAGAACGGGGACGGAGACAGCTCCATGCCCGGCAACGTCAGCGACGTTTCCGTGGCGGCGGGGGAAAATGCTGCCACCGCAACGGTAGAGCTCTCGGTTGACCGGGAGGCGGAAGTGGTTGTTGCTGTTTACCCGGACAGCAAGACGGACAGGCAGATGCTCGGCTCCGGCCATGCGCGGGTGTCGGCCGGCGAGGAACTTGCTCAGGTAGAACTTGCCATAGACCCGATGCCGGAATTCTTTATTGTGGCGGCTTACCTTCTCGACGCGGAAACGATGGAACCGCTGTCCGAGCAGTATGTCAGCCGTCTGTACACCGAAGAATTTCAGAGACTGCTGGCTTCGGATATTACCGATTACGATCCGGACCGCGTGATCAACCTGGACGAGAACCCGGACACCAACTTCGCGGTGCTCGGGGAGGACGTGCTCAGCGCAACCTCTGCAGAGAGCGCAAACCAGGTGACGGACAACGGGGACGGTACCTACACGATCTACAATGCGGATGAGAGTTTCCGGGCCATGCAGCCGGGGGACAGCTTTACCTATGAGTATGAGGACGGCACACTTCTGATTGCGGTTGTGCAGAGTATCCGCGTTGAGGGGACGACGGTCTATATCACCGAAGATCCGGATGCAGACCTGTCTGATGTTTTCGATATTGTCAAGATCGAGAGCTATGAAGAGGAAGCGCCGATGCAGGTTGACCCCGGTGAGGCAGGCGAGGGAATTACGCTTCTGTCCGACGATGAGACTCAGGCGGTGGATTTTGAGACTACCGTAACCAGATCACTGAAGTTTGACGTGAATTACAAGGTGAACAGCAATGTGACGATTACCGGCCGCCTTTCCTTTAACACCGCAATCAGTCTGGATATCTATATATCATGGGGGTACCAGTATATCAGCTTTAAAAACGATTCTTCCCTGAATCTGAGCCTGATCCTTACGGGAAAGCTGAAGAAAGATATCCCGATCATCCCGTTTGATTATTCGCCGGTACCCGGAGTCTACTGCCATGTGAAACTGAGCCTTCTTATTGAGGTCAGCGGAAAGATCACTTTTGAAGGCTTGCTGAAATGGACTACCGGTTTTTCCCTTGACAGTGAAGCCGGCATAAATGACCTCGGCAAAAAACCGACGCTTGATACCCAAATCAAGTTTGAAGGCGTATTCTTTTTCGGCCCGAAGCTGGCCGCAGAAGTAACGATAATATCCAAAAAAATTGCAAAATTCGATGCCGAGCTCGGCAGCGGAGCGGAAATGCAGGCAAAACTGATCACGGCGTCTGAAAGCAGCGGGTCGCGGCATCCCTGCAGCATCGGAATTGACGGGCAGATGTATAGAAAGATCTGGGTCGGGGCCAGTATCGGCTTTTTCAACGACAAATGGAGCTTTAAGGTTACATGCGAGACGAAATTTGATCCGAAAAAATTCTATTTTGACGATGGCGTTTTCGGCTGGGGAAGGTGCCCGAAAATTGAATATCTTGTGACAGTGACAATTAAGGATACCGATGGGAATCCGGTTCCGGGAGCGATACTGACCGTTCCCGATAAAAATATCAATTGCCAGTGCGACGCAAACGGCAAAGTTGAGCTTTGGTTTGCAAACGGCGAGTATCAGCTGAGCGCAGAAAAAGACGGTAAAACCGCGAAGACGACGGTGAACGTACATAATCAGAAAAAAGAAGTCACCATGATATTGAAGAAGGTGATTTCGGGGGACCTTGGCAACCTGAGCTGGAACCTGGATGACGCGGGTGCCCTGACCATCAGCGGCAGCGGGGAAATGCCGGACTTCTTCTTCTATACCGATAGCCCATGGTTTTCAAAGAAAGACCAGGTAAAGACGATTGTTATTGAAAGAGGCGTGACCAGGATCGGAGATCATGCCTTTGAACAAATGCAAAATCTGACGAAGGTCGATATTCCGAGCAGTGTAACGAGAATTGGAAAATCTGCCTTCGAATGCTGCAGCAATCTGTCGAGGATTGATATTCCGAACAGCGTAACACGTATCGATAGCCTGGCATTTTGGATGTGCACAAAACTGGTGTTTGTTGAAATACCGAATAGTGTGACAAGTATGGGAACGCAGGTTTTCGGCCGATGCGAGAACCTGATCCGTGCGACGCTGTCAAACAAACTGACGACGATCAGCGAAGGGTTGTTCCAGTACAGTTTCCGCCTGAAAAGTGTAACGATTCCGAAGAGTGTTACAAGTATCGGAGAGTCGGCGTTCAACCAGTGTTCCGCTCTTGAAGAAGTTTACTATTCCGGAACCAGACCGCAATGGGATGTTATTACAATCGGGGAAAACAATGACGAGCTTCTTGCCGCAAACATCAATTACAACTCAAGCGGCGGCGGTCTGCTCAACGATATAGGAACCGCTGGGCTGGAGGATGATGAAGATCTTGAAAATGATGAGTCCCTCATAACGCCGGAAGAACCGGAATTGCCCGAAGTGCCCTATACCTCGGAAGAACCTGAAACTCCGGAGGTTCCGGAGACGCCGGATGTTCCTGAAACGCCAGAAATGCCGGACGTCCCCGAGACTCCCGAGGTTCCGGAGGAAGCGGAAGAGCCCGAAACCACGGACGAGGCCGCGGATCAGGAAGAGCCGCT
>CACYBV010000333.1 GCA_902772745.1 uncultured Eubacteriales bacterium | reverse complement strand
GAAGCAGCTTCATTGCCTTCTTCCTTGCAAAGGGTAGGAATCGTTCCGTTTCCCTCGCAAAATAACCAGTAATCAGGTAAAAAACCGGCACGTGAAAAGGATATACAAGCCGATTTATTGTCGAGACTCCAAGATGCCCAAGTATAATACAGATCATTGCAATACCGCGTGCAACATCGATGAACTGCACGCGGTATTCATTTCCGTTCTTCATAGAAATGCCCTACCGTAAGTATCGTCCTTCATCTGTCTTCGCCACTCTTTCACACCCGCACGCCCTTATTCCACTTCTTCGTCAAAACCGCGATGGTTTCAATGTTGTAGGTTCCTGCGAACATGTCCACGCAGCAGGCGCGTTCCACGATGTAGCCAGCACCGGTCAGGATCTCCATGTCCCGTACGAGGGAGGTCGGTTTACAGGAAATATAAACGATCCGGTCCACATCAAACTGGATGATCTTCTGCAGGGCTTTCGCGCTCACGCCGTCTCTGGGCGGATCGAGAACGATGAGGTCCGGTTTTTCCCCGGAGGCGTTCAGTTCGTCGATGACATTGAGCACGTCGCCGCACAGAAATTCGCAGTTCGGAAGTCCGTTCATCTCCGTATTGACCCGGGCGGACTCGACCGCTTCCGGGACAATCTCGACACCGATGACGCGTTTTGCAGCCGGGGCGAGGACCTGGGCGATCGTGCCCGTGCCCGAATACAGATCGTAAACCACCTTGTCCTTCGTGGTTCCGAGATACCCGCGGACGGTTTCATAGAGGACCTGCGCGCCGGCGGTATTGGTCTGGAAAAACGAGAAAGGCGTGATCTTGAACCGAAGGTTGAAAAGCCGCTCGTAAATATAATCCCGGCCATAGAGAATGGTTGTCTCCTCGGACTGCACCATGTCGGCCGGATTGTCGTTTTTCATGTGAAGGATGCTCTCGATTGTGCCCGTCAGTGAAAGCGAGCGCAGCGAACCCGCAAAACCGTCGAGAATTTCCTTTGAGATACCCGATGTCGTCACAAGTCCGATCATGATTTCGCCGGTCGCAAGGCCTTTTCTCACCAGAAGGTGTCGGAGAATGCCCTCATGCGTCAGCTTGTGATAGAATGGCAGCGAGAAAGTCCGGAAATACATCTGGGTGATCATGAGGATTTTGCGGAAATCCTCGTCGACGATGCGGCATTCGTTCACGGGAACGATGTCATAGAAACCGCCGCGGCGGTGAAGCCCGAGAGTCAGCGGGCCGTCTTTATATTCGTTTCCGAATGAAAATTCCATCTTGTTGCGGTAGGCGGTCTGAAGGGGACTCGATTTGATGCCCTCCCACTTGTAATCATCCTCCACTTTGTCGAGAAGGGAGCGGACCTGATATTCCTTGAACCGAAGCTGCTGGATATATGGGACGCTCTGATAAAGACACCCCCCACAGACGCCGAAATGGGGGCATACGTCCTTTGCAGTCTCAATTTCGGATTTCTCTATAACCCGGATGAGGCGTCCCTGAAAGCGGCCGTTTTTGGCCTTCTCGACCCTGAATTCCACCTTCTGTCCAGGAAGAGCGTTGTCGACAAGGCATATCTCGCCTTCCGCGGTTTCCACTACGGCCCGATTCGGGAATCTGATTTCCCCGGCAACCCCCTGGTAAATCTGACCTTTTTTCATGATGCTTCCTCTTTTTGCTGTTTCTGTTATGAGTAATGGACAGGCACCTTATCCGGCCTTTCGGGCCGCCATCCCCCGGAGGGGAAGTACGGGTGCATAGTTTGGGCCTTCGTTCTCACGAAGGCCCCGCTTCTCTTTTCTTTCCGGAATTTACTCTTCGGCTGCGAAGAAATCCTCTTCGTCCTCGAAATCATCGTCTTCGAGATCATCCGCATCGAAGGGCTTCAGGAGCCGATATACAAGATATGCGATGCCCGCAGCTACGACAAGGCCGCCGATCACGGCAAGAACCATGACAATCGTCTTCTTGTTTTCCTTTGCCTTTTCGATGTATTCAGCCGGAATCATTTTTTCAACTACTTTCATCATGACGCTGTATTCTCCTTGGTATCACGAAGTAATTTTCTGGTTTTCTGTTATGATTATAACATAGCATTTTTGAAAATGCAACTGCATATCTTGCAGTCCTTGCGCCCGATACACACCTCATGACAGCATCGTTTTCTCAATACTGCCCTTTTTTAGACTTCCGTACGCGGTTATACCTTCTTCAGCTTCGCAAAGCTCGCGAACATCCGCTTCTCCCCCGGCCCGTCAAAGCGCACCAGCACCTCGAAATCTTTTTTCCCTTCCGTAATCTCGAGCACCGTTCCTTCTCCGAACTTGATATGGCGGACGCGGTCGCCGACGCCATATTCCAGAGAGGAGGCTTTTTTGATCTCAAAGCTGCGCCCGAACTGCGGTTTCGGAGGGGTGGTGTACGAAGCTCCCGGGCTGCTGTTTCCGCGGAAGCCGCCTCCGAAACCGGATGAGGCGTTTCCTCCGGAGCCGCCGGAATATCGGCGTTCCGCTCCCTCGGCCGAATACCTGTACTGGTCCCTTCCGGAGTAGGAGCTCCCCGATCCGAAGCCGAAATCGCCCTCCTCGTCAAACACATAGCTCTTCCGTTTTTTCGGCATCTCCGCTTCCCAGATTTCTTCCGGAAGTTCCTTCACAAAACGGCTTACGGGGTTGTATACAACATCGCCGTGCATAGTCCGCGCGCGTGCGGCCGAAAGATACAGTCTCCGCATCGCCCGCGTGATGCCGACGTAACAGAGTCTGCGCTCCTCTTCGATATCCATCGGGTCGCCGGAGTTCAGGGACATATAAGAGGGAAACAGCCCGTCCTCGAGTCCGGCAAGAAATACGGTCGGGAATTCGAGGCCTTTCGCACCGTGAATCGTCATCAGAAGGATCCGGTTTTCATCATCCGAAACAGCATCGACATCCGCAACCAGTGCCACTTCTTCCAGGAAAGCAGTCAGCGACGGCGGCCCTTCCTCCTCCCAGTTGTTGACAAAATCCGTGGCTTTGCTGAGGAGCTCGTCGATGTTTTCACGCTTCTGCTGCGCCCGGTCCTCATCGAATTCGTCCAGGGTTGAATAATAATCCGTGCGGTCCAGGATCTCCCGAATCAGCTCCGGAAGTTCCGTCTCTCCATCGCGGGACATTGCGTGAAGTTCGCCGATGATGTGCGAAAAAGCCTGCAGTTTCGGCAAAACCCGTCCGAGTCCCGGCACACGGTCCGCATGACTGATCGTCTCCATGAGCGAAAGCTCGTTCTGGGCCGAAAAAAGCTGCAGCCGCATCAGCGTGCTGTCACCGATCCCGCGCCGCGGGACATTGAGGATCCGCTCGGTGGAGAGATCGTCTTTTCCGCTGTCGATCGTTTTGAGGTACGCGAGAAGGTCCTTGATTTCCTGCCGCTGGTAGAAGTTCACGCCGCCGACAAGCCGGTACGGAACATTCATCGCGATGCATTTTTCTTCGAAAGCGCGGGACTGGGCATTGGTGCGGTACAGAACCGCATAATCCAGATACTGCGCACCGGCCATGACTTCCTTCCGGATGCGGCGCACGATCTCTTCCGCCTCCGCATAGCCGTTTTCATACTGATTGAAAACGACCGCCTGCCCGGTTCCGAGTTCCGACCACAGGTGTTTTTCCTTGCGGCCGCGGTTATTTCGGATCACGGCGTTCGCCGCATCGAGTATTGACTGGGTCGAGCGGTAATTCTGCTCAAGGCGCACCACTTTCGCCCCCGGAAAATACTGTTCAAACTCAAGAATATTGCGGATGTCCGCGCCGCGGAAACGGTAAATGGACTGGTCGTCGTCTCCGACAACACAGATGTTTTTATGCGAACCCGCGAGCAGGGCGACAAATTCGAACTGTACATGGTTGGTGTCCTGGTATTCGTCCACCATGATATATCGGAAACGGTTCTGCCAGTACTCGAGAACCTGCGGATTTTCACGGAACAGTTTTACGGTGAGAAGAAGGAGGTCGTCAAAATCGACGGCGTTGTTGCCCTTCAGTTTTTTCTGGTAATTCAGGTAGATCTCGGCCTCTTTTTTCTTCCTGTAATCGGCGCCGGCTTCCGTCATTGCCTGCTCCGGACCGACGGAACTGTT